>NZ_JAIUIQ010000012.1:0-168738 GCF_020165735.1 Mesorhizobium sp. B283B1A | reverse complement strand
CCCCCCCCCCCCCCCCCCCCCCCCCCCCCCCCCCCCCCCACCTCTCCCCCGGTCGACGGGGGAGAGGAAGAGCCCCTTCCGCAACTGTCGCGGAGGACGGGCAGGCAGATGAGGGCGACGCTTACGATTGCAAGCAATTCTGAAGCGGTGTCCTGAAAAGAACGAGGCCGGACCAAGTCAATCTGTTAAGCCAGCGAAATCCAATCTCCCGCAACGCGGTACAAAGCCAACCGATGCAAAATCGCTTCCTGCCCTATCTCCTGACCTTGCCCAGCCTGTTCCTGGCGGCGGTCGTCATCTTCTGGCCGGTCTGGGACCTGATCCAGATCTCGACGCATGACGTCAGCCGCTTTGGCCAGTTGCGCGATTTCTCGGGCCTGACCAATTTTGCCGCGCTCACGGCCGATCCCGATTTCATCGCCGCGCTCTGGCGCACGGGGCTGTGGACCGTGCTGGTGGTTGGCGGGGCGCTGTTGCTGTCGGTTCCGGTGGCGATGATCCTCAATACCGATTTCTATGGCCGCGGCATTGCCCGCGTCATCATCATGCTGCCCTGGGCGGTATCGCTGACCATGACGGCGGTGGTGTGGCGCTGGGCGCTGAGCGGTGAAAGCGGCATGCTGAATTCGGCGCTGATCGGGCTCGGCCTGATCGACCACAACATCCAGTGGCTGGCGCAGGCCGAGACAGCCTTTCCGATGCAGGTGCTGATCGGCATACTGGTGACCGTGCCGTTCACCACGACGATCTTCCTCGGCGGGCTGTCGTCGATATCAGACGATCTCTACGAGGCGGCGGCTCTCGAAGGGGCGACACCCCTGCAGCAGTTCCGCGAGATCACCTTTCCGCTGTTGAAGCCATTCATCAACATCGCCATCGTGCTCAACACCATCTACGTCTTCAATTCCTTCCCGATCATCTGGGTGATGACGCAAGGCGGGCCGGCCAACTCGACCGACATCCTGGTCACTCATCTCTACAAGCTCGCCTTCCGCATCGGCAAGCTGGGCGAGGCCTCGGCGGTGTCGTTGGTGATGTTCGCCATATTGCTCATCTTCACCATGATCTATGTGCGGCTGGCGATGCGGGAGCAGCGCGCATGACGAGTAAATTCAAACGCACCGTCATCGCATGGCTGCTGCTGTCGCCCTTGATCGTGGTGACGATCTTTCCCTTCGCGGTGATGTTCCTGACCGCAGTCAAGCCGCGGCAGGAGGTGCTGTCGCCGACATGGTGGCCGAGCGAGTTCCGTTGGTCGAATTTCTCCGACATGTGGGTGGCGACCGGCTTCGGCCAGGCGCTGGCCAATTCGCTCTACGTCTCGGTCATCGCCACGGTCGGCGCGATCCTGATCTCGGTGCCCGCGGCCTATGCCATGTCGCGCTTCCGCTTTGCCGGTTACGGCGCCTTCCGCCAGTTCCTGCTGATCTCGCAGATGATCTCGCCGATCGTGCTGGTGCTCGGCCTGTTCCGGCTGATGGCCGCCTGGGGGCTGGTCGAATCGACGACGGCGCTCGGCTTCATCTACATGGCCTTCAACGTCGCCTTCACGGTGTGGATGCTGCAGAGCTATTTCGACACGATTCCACGCGATCTCGAGGAGGCGGCCTGGATGGAGGGTGCCGGCCGCTGGCTGACGTTGCGAAAAGTGTTCCTGCCGCTCTGCCTGCCGGCAATCGCGGTGACAGCGATCTTCACCTTCATCAACGCCTGGAATGAGTTCGTCGTCGCGCTCACCATGCTGCGCAGCCAGGAAAGCTATACGCTGCCGATCCAGGTGTTCTCGCTGGTCGCCGGCCGCTACACGATCGAGTGGCATCACGTCATGGCGGCGACGCTGCTGGCGACGCTGCCGGTGGCGATCCTGTTCGTCTGGCTGCAGCGCTACCTCGTTCGCGGGCTGGCGCTCGGAGCCGTTAAATAGCAATCCCAGCAATTCCAGGAAAAGGGTGCAGCGGTTTTGCGTCCGGAATTGCGAAAACAAAAAGTCCATCCCTGGAGCTTCCATGCGCATCTTCACCGCCTCGCTGGCGACGGAAACCAACACCTTCTCGCCGGTGCCGACGGACCGGGCCTCGTTCGAGATGGCCTTCTATGCCGGGCCGGGCAAGCATCCGGAGACGCCGACGCTGTGCTCCTCGCCGATCGTCGCCTTGCGCCGGCGCGCGGCCTCCGAGGGGCTGACCGTGATCGAAGGCACCGCCACCTGGGCCGAGCCCGGCGGGTTGGTGCAGCGGCAGACCTATGAGGCGCTGCGTGATGAGATTCTCGACCAGTTAAAGGCAGCACTGCCGGTCGATGCGGTCATCCTCGGACTGCACGGCGCCATGGTGGCGCAAGGTTACGACGATTGCGAAGGCGATCTGCTGGAAAATGTGCGGGCGATCGTCGGGCCTGACGTGGTGATCGCCTCCGAGTTCGATCCGCACAGCCATCTGACGCCCAAGCGCGTGGCGGCCTCCGATATCATGGCCTATTTCCTGGAATTCCCGCACACCGATTTCTACGAACGCGGCGAGCATGTCGTCGAGCTCGGGCTGGCCGCGGCGCGCGGCGAGATCGAGCCGGTCATCTCGACCTTCGACTGCCGTATGATCCAGGTTTTGCCGACCAGCCGCGAGCCGATGCGCTCCTTTGTCGACCGCATCAACGCGCTGCAGGGCAAGGATGGCGTGCTGTCGGTCTCGGTCATCCACGGCTTCATGGCGGCGGATGTTCCCGAGATGGGCACGCGCATCCTGGTCGTCACCGACAATGACAAGGAAAAGGGCGATGCGCTGGCGGAACGGCTGGGGCGGGAACTCTATGCCATGCGCGAGAAGACGGCGATGACGATGCTCGATACCGCCGACGGCATCGATCGCGCCTTGGCCGTGCGGGCCGAAAGACAGGACAGGCCGGTGGTCATCGCCGATATCTGGGACAATCCCGGTGGCGGCGTTGCCGGCGATGGCACCGTCGTGCTGCGCACCATGCTGGAACGCGGCTTGAAGAATGTCGGCGTGGCGACGATCTGGGACCCGATCGCGGTAACCTTCTGCCAGGCCGCGGGCGAGGGTGCCGTCATCGACCTGCGCTTCGGCGGCAAGGCCGGGCCGTTGGCGGGCGAGCCGATCGACGCGCGCGTCAAGGTGCTGAAGGCGGTTCCGGAGGGATGGCAGAGTTTCGGCCCAAGCCGGGTGACGCTCGGACCGGCGGCACTGGTCCGCATCGAAGGCACCGAGGTTGACATCATCCTCAACACCAACCGCACGCAAACCTTCGAGCCGGACATTTTTTCCAACATCGGTGTCGATCCGATGAGCAAGGACGTGCTCTTGATCAAGTCGACAAACCATTTCTACGCCGGCTTCGAGCCGATCGCCGCCGAGATCATCTATGTCTCGGCGCCGAGTTCGTATCCCAGCAATCCGGCGGTGACCGCTTACAAGAAGCTGACGCGGCCGGTGTGGCCGAGGGTGGCTGATCCTTGGAAGCTGCCAATCTCCCCCCCTGTGGGGGAGATGCCCGGCAGGGCAGAGGGGGGCGCGAAGGATCGCGACCTCACTAGTCATGCAGGCAAGAAATCGAACGAAGATCGCTGATCTTTTTGCTGACAGGCCGGCGGGACAGCGCCCCCCTCTGGCCTGCCGGCCATCTCCCCCACGAGGGGGGAGATCGGCTAATCACACCAAACCCCGCTTCACCATCATCGCTTCGGGCGAAGGCATCTTGCCGCGGAACGCGGTGTAAAGCTCTTCCGGGTCCTTCGAGCCGCCGGCGGCGTAGATGTTTTTCCGCAGCCGCTCGGCGAGCGCCGGGTTGAAAGGGTCACCAGTCTCCTCGAAGGCGGCAAATGCATCGGCGTCGAGCACCTCGGACCACATGTAGGAATAGTAGCCGGCCGAATAGCCGTCGCCTGAAAAGACATGGCCGAAATGCGGGGTGCGGTGGCGCATCGCTATGGTGTCCGGCATGTCGAGCTCCTCCAACGTTTCGGCTTCGAAACGAAGCGGCTCCGCCGGGGCATCGGGCCGGGCGTGATAGGCCATGTCCATCAAGGCCGAAGCGGTGAATTCGACGGTGGCGAAGCCGGCGCCGAAGGTGCGCGCGGCCAGCATCTTGTCGAGCAGCGCCTTCGGCATCGGCTTGCCAGTCTTGACATGCAGCGCGTGCTTTTCCAGCACCGCCGGCACCGTCAGCCAGTGCTCGTAAAGCTGCGAGGGCAGTTCGACGAAATCGCGGCTGACCGAGGTGCCGGCGACCGAAGGCCACGTGACGTCGGTCAGCATGCCGTGCAGCGCATGGCCGAATTCGTGGAACAGCGTCTTCGCCTCGTCGACCGACAGCAATGCCGCTTCGCCCGCCGGCGGCTTGGCGAAGTTCATGATGTTGTAGATCACCGGCTTCGAGCCGTGGCCGAGCCGGTAGCCGGACTTCAGCGCGCTCATCCAGGCGCCGGAGCGCTTCGAAGGCCGGGCGAAATAATCGGCAAGGAACAGGCCGCGCTCGCTGCCGTCGGCATTCTTCACCAGGAAGACACGCGCGTCGGGATGCCAGGCGGCAATGCCCTTCTTCTCCTCGAAGGTTATGCCGAACAGTCTTGTCGCCACGTCGAAGCAGGCATCGATGACGCGCTCGAGCTGCAGATACGGTTTTAGCTCCGCCTCGTCGAAAGCGAACTTTTCGGCGCGCAGCTTCTCCTGGTAGAAGCGCCAGTCCCAGGCGGCGAATTTCTCGTTGCTGCCGGCTTCCGCCGCCAGCCGCTGCAGTTCGGTCTGGTCGGCGGCGGCCTTTTCCAGCGCCTTTTCCCAGACCGGATCGAGCAGCGCGTGCACCGCCTTCGGCGTCTTGGCCATGGTGTCGTCGAGCTTCAGCGCGGCGAAGGAGGCGTAGCCGAGCAGCCCCGCCTTTTCGGCGCGCAGCTTCAGCATGTCGCGCACCACGGAAGTGTTGTCGGTGGCGCCGCCGTTCTGGCCGCGCATGGTGAAGGCGCGGAAGGCGATCTCGCGCAGATCGCGGCGTTCCGAGAAGGTCGTGAACGGCTCATAGATCGAGCGCGACAGGGTGACGGCGTAGCGGCCTTTCTGGCCGCGCATCTCGGCGGCTTCCGCCATGGCGCTCTTCAGGAAATCCGGCAGGCCGGCAAGGTCGGCCTCGTCGAGGAACAGCGCCCAGTCACGCTCGTCGGCCAGCATGTTCTGGCCGAAAGTCGTGCCGAGCGAGGACAGTTCCTCGCTGATCGCCGCCAGCCGCTTCTTGCCCTCGGCGTCGAGCCTGGCGCCGGAGCGGACGAAGCCTTTCCAGGTCTTTTCCAGGACCCGCAGGGTTTCGGCGTCGAGCTTGAGGCTCTCGCGGCGCTGGTAGAGGTCGTCGATGCGGGCAAACAGCCTCTCGTTCATCGAGATCGCCGAGAAGTGCCTGGACATCTTCGGCGAGATGTCGCGCTCCAGCGCCTGGATCGCCTCGTTGGTGTGGGCGCCGGCCCGGCACCAGAAGATCGACGAGACGTGATCGAGCGCCTCGCCGCCGAGTTCCAGCGCGGCAAGCGTGTTCTCGATGGTCGGCGCCTCCTTGTTGCCGGCGATCGCTTCGATCTCGGCCTCATGCGCCTTCAGCGCGGCGTCGAAGACCGGGGAAAAATCGCCGTCGCCGATATGGGCAAAATCGGGCAGGCCGAGCGGCCCTTGCCACGCGGTCAGTGGATGGGCGGCGAGGTCGACGGTTTTCGTGGAGGGCATGGAGGGTCTTTCGCTGGTGATGGCAAGTGGGGTGGCAGGGTTGGCTCGGTGTCACCGATGTAGGGCGTGGCATTCGGCCCCGCAATATGGCAGTCGGCCGCCTCAGAAGCCGTCGCAGTTTTCGGCGATCGCCGCTTGTGAGCTGGCGATGATGCGGTTGTCGGTGACCGCGAAAGTCTCATGCATCAGCATGTCGTTGCCGGGGAAGTCGTAGCAGGCGATGACCGTGGTGACGCCGGCCTCGCTCTTCTCGATCCGGTGGCGGATCGCAGCACCCGCGACCGCGCCCCTCCATTCGTCGATCGAGGCGATGAATTCCTGCTTGTTCTGGACGATGCCGAGGTCGTCGAGCTTGATGCGAACGTCGTCGGCGAGCAGGTCGGAGAGTTCGGTGCGGTCGGCGACCAGCAGCGCCGAATACCAGCGGCTGATGATGGCGCGGTCATCGGCGCGGGCGGCCATGATGGCGATCAGCAGCGCGACGGTCGTGAAAACGACCGACCGGACGTTTACCACCTGCCGCGCCTTCCCGTTCATTCCAGCACCGGCCGCTCGAAATCCCCGGTGTCCTTGTTCATCAGCCAGAGTTCGCCGGTCGAAATGTCGAACCAGGCGCCATGCAGCGACAGCCGCCCCTTGCTCTCCAGGATCGAGACGCAAGGAAAGGTCCTGAGATTGGCGATGGAATAGCGGATCGAGATGCGCTCGAGCGCGGTCTGGCGCTCCGTTGTCGTCATGAAGGTGCTGGACGAGACGGTCTCGGCGGCGGGCGCGATCAGGCTCATCCATTTGCCGATGAAGTCGCCGGGCGACAGCGGCGCAGAGTTGGGATCGAGCGCGGCACGGATGCCGCCGCAGCGACCGTGACCCATGACGACGATGTTCTTGACCTTGAGGCTTTGCACCGCGAATTCAAGCGCGGCCGAGGTCGAGTGGAACTCGCCATCCGGCTCGTAGGGCGGCACGAGATTGCCGACATTGCGCAGCACGAAAAGCTCGCCGGGTCCGGCGTCGAAGATCGCTTCGGGGGCCGAGCGGGAGTCGCAACAGGCGACGATCATGGTCTCGGGAGCCTGCCCTTCCCGGGCGAGCTCGCGATAACGGCCGCTCTCGGTGAGATAACGGCCGTTCATGAAATTGCGATAGCCGGCGAGAAGGTGGTCGGGAAGATGCGGCATGGGCGGCTAAGGCCTTTCCAGTTGGAGGCGGAAGCTCGTTGCGGTCGAGAAAGGCTCTAACGGTAAAAGCCTGTTGCGAGCAATGCAGAATTGTGGGGGCTAGTCATAAATGCCATGCGTCAAAGCGGGGCGTCAGCTGATACTGTCATGCCCAGATGGCGACCTGTATGCCAAAACCGTCAACGAGCGGCGGGTTGGGAAACGACCTGGCCTTGCCGCTGGCGATGCGGCCGGCAATCAGCATCATCGCGGCGGCATCGAGAAAATCGTCGGCGGCCGCGCCGCGCGGCGGCACCTGGTCGAGAAAGGCCATGTCATAGCCGTGCCGGCACAGCAGCGCCTTGCGTTCGGCCACGCCGGCGGGATTGATGCTGCCCTTGATCTTCTTCGGCAGCCGCATCGCCTGGTCGTCGTTCAGGCGGCAGAAGGCGACTTCCGGATGCGATTCGAAGACGCAGCCGCGCAGATCGGGCCGCGCGATCAGCAAGGCGTCGATCTCGCGGATCTTCGAGAAGATGCCAAAGGCCTGGATCGAAACGCCGCGCGGCGGATCGGATGTGGTCCTGGCCACCTCGCTTGCCCTGATATGCGCGGCGTACCAGGCTTCGATCGTGGTGAAATCGCTGGTGTCTGCATAAAGCGCCGATCGGGACGGGATCGAAAAGACGCTGGACTGGCGTGGCCCGAGCATTGGCCGCACCAGCGCTTCCGGTCCGCGCCCGCTTTTGCTGGAAAACTCGGGCAGGCCGATCGGCATGTCGACGGCGACAACGGCGTTGTCGGGATTGGCCGCGAGCAGCGCCGCGAAGCTGGCGAAGACCTCGACGGAAGGCACCGCGCCCGGCGCGCACCGCACGGCGATCCAGCCGGCCTTGCAGCCGTCTACGCCGACCAGAACGACCTCGGTCGAGATCACGCCAGGCGATCCCGCCCCGGATGCGTGAGGTGGCGCAGCTGCACCATGGCCATCGGATGCGACAGGCTCTGCGCGTCGGTTTCGAGCTGCAATTCGTCGCCGCCGCGCTTGGCGGTGCGCGCGAGTATCTCGTAGAC
The DNA here is from genome assembly GCF_020165735.1 of Mesorhizobium sp. B283B1A. NCBI lineage: Bacteria > Pseudomonadati > Pseudomonadota > Alphaproteobacteria > Hyphomicrobiales > Phyllobacteriaceae > Mesorhizobium > Mesorhizobium sp. B283B1A. Next base: position 160,787 of record NZ_JAIUIQ010000012.1, on the reverse strand, counting down.
CGCCGCCGTGGTCGACTGCAGGGCCTTGATCGCCGGTTGGCCGGAGAGGATGCGGGCGAGGTAGACGGCCGCCGTCAGGTCGCCCAGACCGTTCGGCGGCTTGTCGATCAAGCGGTGCTCGGCAAGCAGCGCCTGGGTGCCGTCGAGCAAAAGATTGCCGGTGCTACCGGTCATCATCGACGGCGCCGAGGTGACCAGCATGGTCGACGGCCCGGCATGGAGTGCGGCCGAGATCACCGATTTGAGATCGGGAAGCGGCGCGCCGGCCATCCATTCCAGCTCGTAGCGGTTGGGGGTGGCGATGTCGGCGATCGGCATCAGCCGGTCGCGCATGGCGGCCGCGGTTGGTTCGGGCACATAGAGGCCGCCCGAATCGCCCATCACCGGATCGCAGATATAGACCGCGTCAGGCGTCCTGGCCTTGACGGCGGCGACCAGCGAGGCGACGGCCTCGGCCTGGCCCGCCTCGCCGAGATAGCCTGACAGCACGGCGCCAACCTCGCCCAGCCATGGCGCCCGCTCGAGGTCGGCCATCAGCGCCTTGAACTGGTCGAGCGGCGGCACGATGCGTGTCGCCCGCCCGTGGCCGGGATGCCAGGGCAGGATGACCGTCGGCACCGCCCAGACCGGAAACCCCAGCGTCTCCAAGGCAAAGACAGCGGCGCGGTTGCCGACCGAACCACGGGCGACATGGCTCGAAATGACGATGACCGCGCGCGGCGCGTCGGGTTTTTCGGCGCTCATTGTTTTTTGATTCCTAGCTGCCCCGGATGAGGAAAAGCACGAGCCAGACCATCAGGCCCAGCGCCAGAAGCAGGCCGAGTATCCTGCCAATGCGCGTACCCCAGACCTCGACCGGGTCCGCGCGGTCGGCGTCGGCGGCGGCGACGTGGTCGCGCACGCCTTTCGCGGTCCGCGCCACCAGCGAGGTGCCGGACGGATCGGTCTCCTGCGCGACGCGCTCGAGGATACGGCGCGATTCGTTGTCGCTGTCCTGTCGTCCGGCCATGATGGTGTCCTGCCTTCCGCCGACCTTATCGTGATCGCCCTGCCAATTACAGCGTCTTGTCAATTATAGGATATTGCCAGTTATTACAGGGTCTTGCGGTCGATGGTAACGTGGCGATAACCCGTTCCCGCCGAGGTCGTTTTCTTGCGCGCTGATTGTGGTAATGCTTCGCATGCAACTTCTGTCGAGGGACCGATCATGCTTGCCCAGCGCCTTGCCTCACCATCCATGTTCCGCACGCTTCCCGCCTTCCTGATGATGGCTTTCGTGCTGCCGCTGCTTGCCGGCTGCGGCTACAACACCATCCCGACGGCGGAGGAAAACGCCAGGGCGGCATGGAGCGAGGTGCTGAACCAGTACCAGCGCCGCGCCGACCTCATCCCCAACCTGGTCGAGACGGTCAAGGGCTACGCCTCGCATGAGAAGGACACGCTCGACGCGGTGGTCGAGGCGCGCGCCAAGGCGACGCAGATCACGGTGACGCCGGAAACGCTCAAGGATCCCGAAGCGCTCAAGAAGTTCCAGGATGCCCAGGCCGGGCTGACCAGCGCCCTGTCGCGGCTGATCGCGGTGTCGGAAGCCTATCCGGATCTCAAGGCCAACCAGAACTTCCTGGCGCTGCAGGCGCAGCTCGAAGGCACGGAAAACCGCATCGCGGTGTCGCGCCGCGACTATATCCAGGCGGTCAGGGACTACAATCTGACGCTGAGGACCTTCCCGTCGGTGCTGTGGGCGACCTTCTGGTTCCGCGGCAACGAGCCGTTCGCCAATTTCACCGTGGACGAAGACAAGATGCAGGTGCCGAAGGTGGATTTCGGCACGAAGCAGGGCGGGTGATAGGCGAAATCGGCTGAGCGTCTCTTTACCACAAGACGGACCGCTGGCGTGCAAACACCCCCCTCTGTCCTGCCGGACATCTCCCCCGCAAGGGGGGAGATCGGTTGTCGCTTAGGCTTTCGCCAATCTTCGGCGTTTGAAGGTTCGCGCCAACAGCGAAGCTGCCAATCTCCCCCCTTGCGGGGGAGATGGCCGGCAGGCCAGAGGGGGGTGCGAAGAAACGCCAACCTCAATATTCTTGCCCTAGTTTTCTTCCTTCTCTTTGTCCTTCCGCCAACCGCCTTCGCCGCCGAACTGCCTGCCCTTACCGGCCGAGTGGTCGACAATGCGGGCATCATCGATGCCGCGACCAAGGCCGCGCTGACGCAGAAGCTCGCCGACTTCGAGACCAAGGGCTCCGACCAGATCGTCGTCGCCACCATCCCCAGCCTCGGCGGCGAGGAGATCGAACCTTATGCCAACCGGCTGTTCCGCTTCTGGAAGCTCGGCCAGGCAAAGGAAAACAACGGCGTGCTTTTGCTGGTCGCGCCGAACGACCGCAAGATGCGCATCGAGGTCGGCTACGGGCTGGAAGGCACGCTGACCGACCTGCACACCAAGCTGATCATCGAAAACGACATGGTGCCGGCCTTCCGCGCCGGAGATTTTTCCGGCGGCATCAGCAAGGCCGTCGACGACATGGTCATGGTGCTCGAAGGCAATCCGGAGGAGCTGGAAGCGCGGGGAAAACGCAACCAGCAGGCGCCGTTCAATTCCGACGACCTGTTCTTCGCCATTTTCATCAGCATCTGGGCAGTCATCTTCTTCGGCAGCATCGCGGCCTCGATCCTGCCGCCGATCTTCGGCCAGAAGCTCGGGCCCGGACGCTATCGCTGGCTCGGCATGACCTTCGAGCCCGGCCGGCGATCCTCGAGCGGCGGCTGGTCCTCGGGTAGTTCCGGCGGTGGCTGGTCTTCGGGTGGCGGTGGCTTTTCCGGCGGCGGCGGTTCGTCCGGCGGCGGCGGCTCATCCGGCAGCTGGTGAGCCCATGACAAGGCCCGCCCTCGCTTTTTCGATATCCGGTCATTTCGTCAAGGGGTTGCGCCTTGCGCTGATGTCCGTGGTGGCGCTGCTGTTTGCCTTGCTCAGCGCCTTCGCCGCCGAACTGCCTGCTCTGACCGGGCGGGTGGTCGACAATGCCGGTATCATCGATGCCGGTACCAAGGCGGCGCTGACGCAGAAGCTCGCCGACTTCGAGACCAAGGGCTCCGACCAGATCGTCGTCGCCACGATCCCCAGCCTCGGCGGCGAGGAGATCGAGCCCTATGCCAACCGGCTGTTCCGCTTCTGGAAGCTCGGCCAGGCAAAGGAAAACAACGGCGTGCTTTTGCTGGTCGCGCCGAACGACCGCAAGATGCGCATCGAGGTCGGCTACGGGCTGGAAGGCACGCTGACCGACCTGCACACCAAGCTGATCATCGAAAACGACATGGTGCCGGCCTTCCGCGCCGGAGATTTTTCCGGCGGCATCAGCAAGGCCGTCGACGACATGGTCATGGTGCTCGAAGGCAATCCGGAGGAACTGGAAGCGCGGGGAAAACGCAATCCCGCCGACAGCGGCACATCCATCGACCCGATTGCCTCGGTGTTCCTGATCCTATGGGCGACGATGTTCTTCGGTGGCCTGGCGCTGGCATTCCTGCCGCCGATGTTCGGCACGAAACTGTCGCCGGGCGTGTATAGATGGCTGGGCATGACGTTTCGTTATGGCCGAGGCCCGAGCGGATCCTCGGGCACCAACGTCTGGACAACGGGCTCGTCGGGTGGCGGCTGGTCGTCGGGAAGTTCCGGCGGCGGCTGGTCCTCGGGATCGAGCAGCGGCGGCGGCGGATTTTCGGGCGGTGGCGGCTCGTCCGGTGGTGGCGGTTCTTCAGGAAGCTGGTGAGACAATGGCAACACGACCGATCAGCCCGCAGGATCATGAGCGCATCGCCGATGCGATCCGCGCCGCGGAAACCAGGACCGACGGCGAGATCTACTGTGTCGTGGCGCATGCCAGCGACGGCTATTTCGCCCCCGCCGCCTTGATGGCGACGCTGTGCATGCTGGTCGTCAGCCTCGCCGTCGCCTATGGGCTGGAGGCCTGGTGGCTCACCATCCGGCTGCCGCATTTCGTCCTCGCCCAGCTTTTGGCGCTGGCCTGCGTGCTGGCCCTGCTGTGGGCGCTGCCCGGCTTGCGCATCCACATGGTGCCACGGCGGCTGCGCTATCAGGCGGCACACGCCAATGCGATCAAGCAGTTCCTCGCCCGCAACGTCCACCGCACCGCGGCGCGCACCGGCGTGCTGGTCTTCGTCTCGATCGCCGAGCGCTATGCCGAGGTGGTCGCGGATTCGGGCATCGACGCCAAGGTCGGCCAGCATGTCTGGGACGGCGTGGTGCGCGACTTGACCGCGCATGCCGGCAACGACCGGCTTGCCGACGGTTTCGTCAAGGCGATCGAGCAGGTGGGCGCGGTGCTGGCCGAGCATTTCCCGGTCACGTCCGGCGACACCAACGAGCTTGACGACCATCTGGTCGAAATCTAAGCGCCTGCCGTCGATATTGCTTGCCGATCCGGCCTGTTTCCGGACGGGCTTTGCACGATGTCACCTACCATGATCGTCTGTGAGAAAGCGGTTGGCGGGCTGCCCGGACTCTTGCAATCGGCCGATGCGGGTTTATGGTTAACAAATCATGAATACGCTGACGATCGACATCCGGAAGGCAGAGCCGCGCGACGCTGGCGCTATCGCCGAGGTGCATCTGGAAGCCTGGCGCGGCGCCTATTCCGGCATCATTCCGCACCGCACGCTGACATCGATGATCAACCGCCGTGGCGCCGACTGGTGGGCGAATGCGATTCGCCGTGCCGCCACCGTCCTGGTGGTCGAGATCGGCGGCACGATCGCCGGCTACGCGACGATCGGCAAGAACCGGGCCCGGGAACTCAAGCAGCAAGGCGAGATCTACGAACTCTACCTGCGCCCGGAATATCAAGGCATCGGCCTCGGCAGGCGGCTGTTTTCGGCCGCCAAGGCGCGCCTTGCCGACCATGGCCTGAAAGGTATGGTGGTGTGGGCGCTGGAAGACAACCAGAGCGCGCTCGCCTTCTATGCCGGCGCCGGCGGCCGCGACATCGCCGAGGGCGTCGAGATCTTCGAGCAGAAAGCGCTGAAGAAGGTCGCTTTCGTCTGGGAATGACCGCCGAGGGCTGATCGCGGAGAGCGAAGCAGGCTCACGGGATGTATCCAACGCGAAATCACGACGCTGAAACATCTTGTTCCGATGATTGAACGTGTCGGGTGCCATCGCGTCTCGCCCGACGCCGGTCAGCACCATTCACCGCATTGCGCCATTCTGCGCCGCCCGCTATCTCCTCCCCATCGAGAGAGGGACAAAAGCCATGCGCATCGAAGCCATAGCCAGCGGAAAGAACCCGCCTGAGGACGTCAACGTCATTATCGAGGTGCCGATCGGCGGCGAGCCGATCAAGTACGAGATGGACAAGGAGGCCGGCACCTTGTTCGTCGACCGCTTCCTGCACACCTCGATGCGCTATCCCGGCAATTACGGCTTCGTGCCGCACACGCTGTCGGGCGATGGCGATCCGATCGACGTGCTGGTCTGCAACACGCGCGCACTGGTGCCGGGCTGCGTCATCAATGTCAGGCCGATCGGCGTGCTGATCATGGAAGACAATGCCGGTCAGGACGAAAAGATCATCGCCGTGCCGTCGCCCAAGCTGACGCTGCGCTACGAGAACGTCACCGAGTATACGCAGTTGCCCGACATCACCCGCCAGCAGGTGCAGCACTTCTTCGAGCACTATAAGGATCTCGAGCCCGGCAAATGGGTCAAGATCGAAGGCTGGCACGATTCCAAATACGCCAAGAAGATGATCATGGACGCGATCGAACGCGCCAAGGCGAGCAAGTAGCGCTTCGGATCAGTTGTCGACCCGGCCGAAGGCCGGCACGTTGCCGATGACGGTGTGCCGGTCCTTGCCGCAGGCGAAGGTTCGCGCCTTCTCGTCGGCGAGTTTACGCGCCTGGTCGTTGGCTTGCGAGTTGCCGGTGGCCAGTACGAGGCCGACGGTGCAGCCGACGCGGGCGTCCATCTGGCCGACCTTGGCGACGAGCAACACTTCGGTCGACTTGTTCTCATCCTCGCCATTGCTGATCGTGCGGCGGTGAATGACCGCGAAGGGTACGGCCTTGTCGCCATTGGTCTCGACGCGCCATTCGATCTTGGCCCCGGACGAATTGAAGGCGGAAAAACTCTCCCAGACGGATGTCATGTCGCCGCTGGGCGGAAAACCATAAAACAGCGATTCGCGGGCATCGTCATAGGCGATCAGCACGGGATAGCCACGGTAGCCCGAACAGGCGAGGTCGGCCCAGTCGCCGTCGCCTTGTTCGGCCTGAGCGTAGGTCACGCAGTCCTTCTTCCAGTCGAGATCGGTATAGGCGCTCGATATGTCACCGGCATGGGCTGCCTGAGAGAGGCCGGCGAGGGCAAGCGGGATCAGCAGGCTGCGCATGACGGATATCTCCGTTGGAGCTCGCCACAACGTATCGCCAATCGCTATTTCTTCAAGCTCGCTTCAATCAGCAGGTCGGCATTGCGGGCGACCGACTGCGCCGGCCCACCGAGCCCGAACAACTGGCCGCTGATATAGGCGCCCTCGAGCAGCAGCAGCAGCCCGTCGCCCAGCGTGTCGGCATCGCCGGCGCCCATCGCGGCGGCCATGGCGCGCAGCCGGCGGCGCAGTTCCTGCTTGTTGTCTTCGCTCACCATTCGGGCCGGATGGCCGTGTTCGGGGTATTCGACCGCTGCGTTGGTCATGCCGCAGCCGCGATAATCGGGTTTTTGCGTGCGCCTTCCGACGCGGGTCAGGAAAGCCTTGATCTGCGCGCGCGGATCGCCGGGATGGGCGTCGACAGCCTCGCCGAAGCGCTCCCAGAATTCGAGGTCGTATTGCCGCAGATACGAGGCAGCCAATTCGTCCTTCGAGGGGAAGCTGCGATAGAGGCTGGGCTTGGTGACGCCGGCGCGCTTGACGATCTCGTCGACCCCGATCGCCCGGATGCCGCGCCGGTAGAACAGGTCGTAGGCGACGTCGAGGATCTTCTTGGCGGCCTTCGGCGGGGCCGATGCATGACCATCGCTGATGGTCAGTTCAATATTTTTGTCGGTTGGCATCATGGGACTCGATTGACAGTGTTACCGATCGGTACGTATACATGTTGCCACCCTGCAACGTACCGGTCAGTAACATGATAGCTCAATCCCGCCCATTTGGCCAGCGCTACGCCTTCGTCGTGGTCGGCGTCATCTTCCTCTGCCTGCTGATCGCCGCCGGTCTGCGCTCGGCACCCGCCGTCATGATGCTGCCGCTCGAAAACAGCTTTGGCTGGCGGCGCGACGTCATCTCGCTGGCCGCCGGTGTCGGCATCCTGCTCTATGGCCTGACTGGTCCGTTCGCCGCCGCGCTGATGGAGCGGATCGGACTGCGCCGCACGCTGATCGCCTCGCTGGTGATCATGTCGGGGTCGACCGCGCTCAGCCTTTTGATGACCAAGCCCTGGCACCTCTTCATCACCTGGGGCGTGTTCTCCGGCATCGGCTCAGGCGCCGTAGCCAGCGTGCTCGGCGCCACCATCGTCAACCGCTGGTTCAAGACCAATCGCGGACTGGTCATGGGCTTGATGTCGGCCTCCAGCGCCACCGGCCTCCTGGTGTTCCTGCCGCTGCTTGCCTCGCTTGCGCAAACGGGCGGCTGGAAGCCGGTCGCCATCGCGGTCGCGGTCGCCACGGCCTGCCTGCTGCCGCTGGTCTGGTTGCTGGTGCCGGAGCGTCCGGCCTCGATCGGCATGGTGCGTTATGGCGCCGAGGCCGATGACGTGCCGCCGACATCGCCGGCATCGCAAGGCAATTTCCTGGCGCACACGCTCAACACGCTGCGCCGCGCCGCCGGCACGCGGGTGTTCTGGTATCTGTTCGCCACCTTCTTCGTCTGTGGCTTCACCACCAACGGGCTGGTCGGCACGCATTTGATCGCGTTCTGCGGCGACATGGGCATCGGCGAGGTGCAGGCGGCCGGCCTGCTGTCGATGATGGGCATTTTCGACCTGATCGGCACGACGCTGTCCGGCTGGCTTACCGACCGTTTCGACCCGCGCAAGCTGCTTGGCGTCTATTATGCCATCCGTGGCCTGTCGCTGATCTACCTGCCTTATTCCGGCTTCTCGGCGACCAGCCTGATCATCTTCGCGGTGCTCTATGGCCTCGACTGGATCGCCACCGTGCCACCGACGCTCAGGCTCGCCAACGAGGCGTTCGGCGACCGCAGCGGACCGATCGTGTTCGGCTGGATCGTCGCCGGCCACCAGGTGGGAGCTGCCACGGCGGCCGCCTTCGGCGGCACCATGCGCGAACTGCAGGGCAATTACGAACTGGCCTTCCTGATCGCCGGAATGACGGCCATCGCCGCCGCCTGCATCTCGCTGCTGATCAATACCAGCCGGCCGGCCTTCGATCCCGAACCGCAAGCGGCATAGGCGCGGCCCTCCCTTCTCCCCTTTTGGGCCCGTTGCCTTATTGATCTCTGGGCGTGAGAGGAGACGGAAAGGGCAGCCCTGTTCATTGTTATCAAACGTTCATGATTTCGAGATGCGCCTGAAACATTGAGGCTGGAGCTTGGTGGCAACGTTCAACGCCATCCAGGAGACAGCCATGAACAAGCTCTCGATGACTCGCCGCGCTTTTGTCACCTCCGCCAGCGCCGCTGGTCTGGTCGGCGTTTCCAGCCTGGCGCTGCCCTATTATTCTCGCGCCAACCAGCGCCCGGCCTTCACCCATGGCGTCCAGTCGGGGGATGTCGACGCCACCAGCGGCATGGTGTGGACGCGCACGGATCGCCCGTCGCGTGTCATGTTCGAAGTGTCGTCGACCGAGAATTTCGCCAACGCGATCCGGCTGGCGCCGCTCGATACGTCGCCGGCCAGCGATTATACGGTCAGACGCCTGCTCACCGATCTCGCTTCCGATCAGGACATCTTCTACCGCATGACGGCAGCCGACCTCGCTGACATCAACGCCGTCTCCGAGCCGATCGTCGGCCGCTTCCGCACCGCGCCGGCCTCGAAGCGCGACATCAAGTTCGCTTGGTCGGGCGACACCGCCGGCCAGGGCTGGGGCATCGACGAGACCGGCATGAAGACCTACGCCACGATCGGCAAGCATACGCCCGATTTCTTCCTGCATTCGGGCGACACCATCTATGCCGACGGCGCGATGAAGGACGAGGTCGACCTGCCCGGCGGCGGCAAGTGGAAGAACGTCGTGCTAGTCGATGGCAAGCGCAAGGTCGCCGAGACGCTGGACGAATACCGCGACCAGTGGAAATACAACATGATGGACAGACACGTCCTGGGTCTCAGCGCCATCTGCCCGACCTTTTATCAGTGGGACGACCACGAGGTGCTGAACAACTGGTCGGATTCGAAAAATCTGAGCGCCGACGATCGCTACACGGAAAAATCCATCCATGTGCTGGCGGCCCGCGCGGCCCGAGCCTTCCATGAGATGACGACGATCCGTTACGAGCCGTCGGAGCCCGGCCGCGTCTACCGCAAGATAGCCTACGGGCCGCTGCTCGACGTGTTCTTCCTCGACATGCGCTCCTATCGCGGCCCCAACGGTCCGGACATGCAGGATGAGATGACACCGCAATCGCGCATGCTGGGCGAACAGCAGACGAAATGGCTGAAGCGGGAGCTAGCCAACTCCAAGGCGACATGGAAGATCATCGCCGCAGACATGCCGCTCGGCCTCGTCGTCTGGGACGATGGCGTCAAAAAGGCAGGCGCGGAGGCTGTCAGCAATGGTGACAACGGTCTGCCAAAGGGACGCGAGCTGGAGATCGCCGACCTGCTGCGCTACATCAAGAATGCCGGCATCAGCAACATCGTCTGGCTCACCGCCGACGTGCACTACACAGCCGCGCATTACTACAATCCCGAGAAGGCGCAGTTCCAGGACTTCAGTCCATTCTGGGAATTCGTCTCCGGCCCCATCCATGCCGGAACCTTCGGCCCGAACGATTTCGACATGACCTTCGGTCCGGAGCTGAAGTTCATCAAGGCGCCGACAGCCGAGCAGGGGCAGAACCTGCCGCCGTCAGCCGGCCTGCAATTCTTTGGCCTTGTCGACATTTCCGGCGCCACCGAGCAGATGACCGTGCGGCTGATGGATCGCGACGACAACGAACTCTACAAGATCACGCTCGACCCGGTACGGTCGGCGTAAAGACCTGACGGTCGTCAGTCCGGGTAGCAGACCATTGGAATGTTCGGCCAGACGGCGCTGTCGCAGTTGGCTGCGTCCTGGCGCTGCTTGAAGGCGGCGCTGACCGGGCCAGTCACCATCGGATCGACGCCGTCGGGGGCGTCGGCGAAAGCCTGTTGGGCCGAAGGCGCATCGATCGGCAGGGACGACCGTGCTTCCTTCAGCGTCGCGGCCGACTGCGCGGCGTTGGCCGCCAGCAGAACGGCAAAGGCCGCAGAGGCGATTAGCGGCCAAAATCGGTTGAGTTTATCGGTCATGACGTTCGAACTGCCCGGGCCCTGAATGGTTCCCGCCTTGGTTAACAAAATCATTTCACACGCAGATGCTTAAGATTTGATGAGTATTTGGTGTTGCGCTTCCCCTTTCGCAACTGCGAAAAACCCTGTATGAGCCGCGCAACCGAAAGAGGCAGCGCCTTTGGCCTGCTGCCTGCAACGCTTCCGAGATCAGAACATGAAACTCCGTAATATCGCGATTATCGCGCACGTCGACCATGGAAAGACCACCCTGGTCGACCAGCTTTTGAAGCAGTCCGGCTCGTTCCGCGACAACCAGCGCGTCGCCGAACGCGCCATGGATTCCAACGACCTCGAAAAGGAACGCGGCATCACCATCCTGGCCAAGGCGACCTCGGTCGACTGGAAGGATACGCGCATCAACATCGTCGACACGCCCGGACATGCCGATTTCGGCGGTGAGGTCGAGCGCATCCTGTCGATGGTGGATTCGGCCATCGTGCTGGTCGACGCCGCCGAGGGCCCGATGCCGCAGACCAAGTTCGTGGTCGGCAAGGCGCTCAAGGTCGGCTTGAAGCCGATCGTCGTCATCAACAAGATCGACCGGCCGGACGCCCGCCATGTCGAGGTCGTCAACGAGGTGTTCGACCTGTTCGCGGCCCTCGACGCCACCGACGAGCAGCTCGACTTCCCGATCCTCTATGGTTCGGGCCGCGACGGCTGGGTCTCGGAAAATCCGGAAGGCCCCAAGGACCAGCAGCTTGCGCCGCTGTTCGATCTCGTGATCAAGCATGTGCCGGCGCCGACCGTTCATCCCGGCCCGTTCCGCATGATCGGCACCATCCTGGAAGCCAATCCCTTCCTTGGCCGCATCATCACCGGCCGCATCGAGAGCGGCACGCTGAAGTCGAACCAGGCGGTCAAGGTGCTGCACAATGACGGCACGCAGATCGAAACCGGCCGCATTTCCAAGATCCTGGCCTTCCGTGGCCTCGAGCGCCAGCCGATCGAAGAAGCGCAGGCAGGCGACATCGTCGCCATCGCCGGCCTGTCCAAGGGCACGGTCGCCGACACGTTCTGCGACCTGGCGGTGACCGAGGCGCTGCATGCGCAGCCGATCGATCCGCCGACCGTGACCATGTCCTTCCTGGTCAATGACAGCCCGCTCGCCGGCACCGAAGGCGACAAGGTGACCAGCCGCGTCATCCGCGACCGCCTGCTGCGCGAAGCCGAAGGCAATGTCGCGCTGAAGATCGAGGAATCGCCCGCCAAGGATTCGTTCTTCGTCTCCGGCCGCGGCGAATTGCAACTCGCCGTGCTGATCGAGACGATGCGCCGCGAAGGCTTTGAGATCGCCGTGTCGCGTCCGCGCGTCGTCATGCAGAAGGGCGAGAACGGCGAATTGCTGGAGCCGGTCGAGGAAGTGGTCATCGACGTCGACGAGGAACATGCCGGCGTGGTGGTGCAGAAGATGTCGGAGCGCAAGGCCGAGATGGTCGAGCTGCGCCCGTCCGGCGGCAACCGCCAGCGCATCGTCTTCCACGCGCCGACGCGCGGCCTGATCGGCTACCAGTCGGAACTGTTGACCGATACGCGCGGCACCGCCGTGATGAACCGCCTGTTCCATGCCTATGAGCCCTACAAGGGCGAACTGCCGGGCCGCACCAACGGCGTGTTGATCTCCAACGAGCAGGGCGAGTCCGTGGCCTACGCCATGTGGAACCTGGAAGACCGCGGCCCGATGGTCATCGATCCGGGCGTCAAGGTCTATCAGGGCATGATCATCGGCATCCACTCCAGGGACAACGACCTCGAAGTCAACGTGCTGAAGGGCAAGAAGCTGACCAACATCCGCGCCGCCGGCAAGGACGAGGCGGTCAAGCTCACCCCGCCGATCCGCATGACGCTGGAACGCGCGCTGGCCTGGATCCAGGACGACGAGCTGGTCGAGGTGACGCCGAAGACCATTCGCCTGCGCAAGCTCTATCTCGACCCGAACGAGCGCAAGCGCTTCGAGAAGTCGGCCAAGGTGGTCGGCGCGGCGTAATATTCTGGTTCCTTACATAAAAAGGGGCGGAGCACGGGATGCTCCGCCCCTTTTTCATTCAACCGCCGGCTGCCGAGATGATGGCTTCGCGGTCGGGTTCACCCGCCAGATCGATCAGTACGAACGCTCCCTCGCGAGCCGGTCTGCGCAGGGCTTTGGCCCCGTCCGGCTTTACAGCCAGCAATCGCCTCTCTTCCAGGCTCTGAAGCCGCGACCGCGAGATGCCGAGTTCGTTGGCAAGCAGGCGGTCGAGGCGGAGCGATATCGGCATTTCCAGCCCAAGCCTGAGTTCCAGCGCTGTCGCGCTTTCGCTTGTCTCCCCAACCAGATGCCTTTGCACGGCGACATCGGGAAACTCCTCGACACGTCCTACCTGATTGCGCAGAGCGGAGACGTTGAAGGCATGGCGCCGGGCCAGCCCCGGATCATTGCTTTCGAGCGCCTGCAGCAGTTCCGGGTCGATGTCGCGGCGGTTGCAGCGTTCGAAAATGCCGAAGTTCCAGGAATTGTCGCAATCGACGCAGCGATAGATCAGCCACACGTCGATGCGCTTGCCGTTGGCGTTGACGCGGAATTTTTCGCTGCAGCGATACGCCTTCACGCCGCCGCAGCGATTGCAGTTGACCAGGGGTCGAGGAGCGATTGCGGGCGCGATCGCCCAGTGGATACGCACAGTGCCGGACATGCCGATAAGCCCTTCCCGTCGGGAAGTTCATCAGGTCGGCAATATCGAGATGCCCATGCGGGCGCGGCGTGGCGATAGGCTGCGGAGATCGTGAAGTCAGGTGTCGCTGGCGGAAAGCGCGCGACAGCGGTTCAGCAGTGCCAAACCGGTCTCGAACAGCCGCCAGAGGAACACATGAAAATGAAACCAGCACCGCGAATGCGGCGCCATGCAGGTGTGTCGGGGGAGTTGACGAGACCGGCGGTTACGTAGGCAAAGTGAAGCTCAAAAATTGTTTCGCGGCGGTTCTTCTAGCCGCGGGACGCGGAGCCGGCAAGGGATCGCGAGCATGGAGGCCTGAGCTGCCGACCGATTACCTTGTCTTTGCCAATGCTGCTGTTGCTGGTTAGTGTGGCAGTCAAACCTCAGTCCGAGTCCTTGCCATGCATCTCACCTCGCTGCTCATTTTCGCCGCCGCCCTGTTTGTCGCTGCCGGCTCACCCGGCCCCTCGATCGCGGCTCTGGTCGCGCGGGTCATCTCGAAGGGCTTTCGCGACGTGTTCCCGTTCCTGCTCGCCATGTGGATCGGCGAGGGCATCTGGCTATCGCTGGCGGTGTTCGGGCTGGCCGTCGTGGCGCAGACCTTCCATTTCGCCTTCGTCGTGGTGAAGTGGGTCGGAGTAGCCTATCTCGCGTACCTCGCCTGGAAAATGTGGACCGCACCTGTCGACGCCAAGGAAGGCGAGATGCCGCGCGAGGATTCTCCGGTGAAGCTGTTCTTCGCCGGCATGGCGGTGACGCTCGGCAACCCCAAGATCATGATGTTCTACCTGGCGCTGCTGCCGACCATCATCGACCTGGCCTCGGTCAGCATCGTCGGCTGGGTCGAGCTGACGGCGACCATGGCCGTGGTGCTCATTGCCATCGATCTCGCCTGGGTGCTCGCCGCCTCGCAGGCGCGCAAGCTGCTGAAGAGCAAGCGCGCCATGAAGATCGCCAACCGCATCAGCGCCACGACGATGGCCGGCGCCGCCGCGGCCATCGCGGCGCGGTCCTGAACCGGCGCGTCAACCCATAATATTGAGGATCGGCGCGATCTCGACGTTGCAGTTCGGCTCCATCAGGATCGGACAATCCTTGGCTTTGCTGGTGGCGTCGTCGATGTCTTTCGCCTCGATGATCGAATAGCCGCCGGTCGGGTTGCTGCCGCCATTGTTCTCGACCTTGCCGCCGGGCAGGACGGTTTTCGACATGCCAACCGGATTGCCACGGTCGACCACAGCCGAGCCAAGTTTTCCGAACCAGCCCGTCCAGCTGTCCGTCAACGCCTTTAGATCGGCCTCGGTCGCCGGCATCTTGCCGGAACCGTGATAGACGTAGAGAAATTTCGCCATGTTCTCCTCCCTTCATCAGCGGCATCGAACCGGCATGCGGTCACGCCGCGCGCCGATCATCGGACCAAACGGGCAAACAATCAACGAAGATGAGGGATAGCTGATATAAGGCGGGCAGGATTCCGGCCGCCGCGCCTCACCTTGCCATGGCGTGGTATTCGTCGTTCGGCCGCATGTCGATCGCCGCCGCCACGCGGTTCGACATGTTGAAGAAGGCAGCGGTCGAGGCGATGTCCCATGTGTCGCGATCGGTGAAGCCGGCGTCGCGCAGCGCTGCCCGATCAGCCTCGACGATCTTTGCCGGCTGTTCGGTCAGCTTGACGGCGAATTCGAGCATTGCGGTCTGCCTGGGCGAAAGATCGGCGGCGCGGAAATTCATCACCATCATCTCGCCGAGCGCCGGGTCGCCGGACAGCTGGCGCACCGCTGCGCCATGCGCGGTCAGGCAATAATAGCAATGGTTGATGGAGGAGACGGCGACCGCGATCATCTCGCGCTCCAGCTTCGACAGGCCAGACTCGCCCAGCATCAGATCGTTGTACATGTCGGTGAAGGCGCGCAGTTTCTTGTCGTCGAAAGCGTAGGCCTTGAGCACGTTGGGAACGAGGCCGAGCTTCTCCTCGCATTTGGCGAAATAGGCTTTTGTCGGCTCGCTCAACTCTTCGGGAGCCAGATCAAGCGCCGAAATTTTGCCGTTCATTGGTCATCTCTCCACCCTGGATGATGGCTTGCCGCCGAATTCCGACAATTGGAATTCCGATAATTCTTGGCAAGCCGTCAAACCTTTGTCGCCAAACAGCGGTCATCTGCTACCATAGTCTCAAAAGCATGCGACGGGAGGCAAGAAGCACCATGGCCAGCGTGAAAACCGCAGCTAAGTCGAAAAAGAAGGCAACAGCGGCGGCGAAAACGGAGGAAAGGCCAGCCAGGCTTGCCGATTACCTGCTTGCCCGCGCGCCGGCCGAAGATATCGCCGCCTATGAAGTGGCCGACCTCGAACGCGCCGCCGACCTCGCCGGTCAGGCGGTCGCCGGCCACAAGAAGGGTGAATGCGTCGTCGCCGTCGCGGCCGATTCGGGTGTGTTCCGCGAAGGCCGCCCGGTCACGGTGATCACCGTCGTCAACGACAACATGCCGTTCCTGTTCGATTCCATCCTCGGCGAGGTCACGGAAACCGCCGGCGAGCCGAGCCTGGTCACCCACCCGGTCATCACGGTTCGCCACGGCAAGGGCGGAGTGGAAGAGATCCTCGGCGATGGCAATTTCGCCAAGGACGACGGCAGCCACGATCGGCTGAGTGTGATCCACGTTCATATTCCACGGGTGACGGTCGAAGCTGCGAGCGGCTTGACCGAGCGGCTGCGCAAGATGCTCGGCCAGGTTCACGCCGCCGTCCACGACTGGAAGCCGATGCTGGCCCGGCTCGACCAGGCGATCTCGGAGTTTCGCTATTCGGCGGTGCCGCTCGACAAGAAGAGCGTTGCCGAGGCGATCGCTTTCCTGGAGTGGCTGCGCGACGACAATTTCACCTTCCTCGGCATGCGCGAATTCAAATACACCGGCGGCGAGGAAAGCGGCACGCTGGAGCGCGCCGACAAGGCCGGCCTCGGCATCCTGACGGATCCCGACGTCCTGGTGCTCAGGCGCGGCACCGAAGCGGTGACGACGACACCGGAAATCCGCGCCTTCCTGCACGGGCCGGAGCCGCTGATCGTCACCAAGGCCAATGCCAAGTCGCTGGTGCACCGCCGCATCTATCTCGATTACATCGGCATCAAGACCTACACCGCCAAGGGCGCGTTGGCGGGCGAACTGCGCATCGTCGGCCTGTTCACCTCGACCGCCTACACGCGCTCGGTGATGAAGATTCCCTATCTCAGGTCCAAGGCCGAAACCATCATCGCCAAGTCCGGCTTCGACCGCCACGATCATTCCGGCAAGGCACTCATCAACGTGCTGGAAAGCTATCCGCGCGACGAACTGTTCCAGGTGCCGGTGCCGATCCTGAGAAAGCACGCCGCGGCCATTCTCGGCCTGGTCGAGCGGCCGCGGGTGCGGGCGCTGGTGCGTGCCGACCAGTTCGACCGCTTCGTCTCGATCCTCGTCTTCGTGCCGCGCGACCGCTACGACAGTGTCGTGCGCGAGAAGATCGGCGCCTATCTGAAAACCGTTTTCGAGGGCCGGCTGTCGGCCTATTACCCGGCCTTCCCGGAAGGCGGCCTGGCGCGCGTGCATTTCATCATCGGCCGCTCCGGCGGCAAGACGCCGAAAGTCGAGCAGGCGACGATCGAGGCGGCGATCCGAGACATCGTGCGGACCTGGGAGGATGCCCTTTCCGACGCGGCGGATGCCCATGGCGGGGACCAGGCGCTGAAGACAATCGCCGCGAGGCTGCCGGAGAGCTATCGCGAATCGTTCAGCGCGGCGGAGGCATTGGTCGATGCCGGGCGCATCGCCAAGATCGGCGCCGACAATCCGATCGCCATCGACTACTACCGCCATGCCGAGCAGAAGCCGCATCAGGCGGCGCTGAAGATTTTTCACCATGCCAGCCCGGTGGCGCTGTCGCGGCGGGTTCCGCTGCTGGAAAACATCGGCTTTCGCGTCATCAGCGAGCGCACCTTCGAGGTTGGTGACGAGCAGTCCGGCCGGGTCTTCATCCACGACATGGAGTTGGAGAACAGCTATGGCAAGCCGATCGACCTCGGCAATGGCGGCGCGTTGTTCGAGGACGCGTTCCTGTCGGTGTGGCGCGGCGATGTCGACAATGACGGTTATAACGGCCTTGCTCAGACCGCCGGCCTGTGGTCCGGCGAAATCACGATCCTGCGCGCCTATGGCCGCTATCTGCAGCAGGTCGGCATTCCGCAAAGCCAGGACTTCATCGCCGCGGCACTGAACCGCTATCCCGACATCGCGCGCGGCTTGCATGCGCTGTTCATCGCCCGGCTTGGCCCGACCGCCCAGGGCGAAGGCATGGTGGCGGCCAAGCATCTCAAGGCCAAGATCAAGGATGCGCTCGAAGATGTGCCCAACATCGATGACGACACCATCATTCGCCGCTACCTCAATCTGATCGAAGCCTCACTGCGCACCAATCATTTCGTTGCCGATACGAAAGAGAAAGGCCGGTCGCTGGCGATCAAGCTCGACTCGCAGGCGGTCGAGGGGCTGCCGGCGCCACGGCCGTGGCGGGAGATCTTCGTCTACGGTTCCGAGGTCGAGGGCCTGCATCTGCGCTTCGGCCCGGTGGCGCGCGGCGGCTTGCGCTGGTCTGACCGCGCCCAGGACTATCGCACCGAGGTGCTCGGCCTGGTCAAGGCGCAGCAGGTCAAGAACGCCGTCATCGTGCCGGTCGGCGCCAAGGGTGGTTTCTATCCCAAAAAACTGCCGATGAGCGCCGGGCGTGACGCGATCTTCGAGGCCGGCACGTCGGCCTACAAGAATTTCGTCTCCAGCCTTTTGTCGATCACCGACAATATCGGGCTGGACGGCGTCATTCCGCCGGCCGGCGTCGTCAGGCGCGATCAGGACGATCCGTATTTCGTCGTCGCCGCCGACAAGGGCACGGCGACCTTCTCCGACACCGCCAACGCGATCTCCGAGAAACACGGCTTCTGGCTCGACGACGCCTTCGCCAGCGGCGGCTCGGCCGGCTATGACCACAAGAAGATGGGCATCACCGCCAAAGGCGCCTGGGAAGCGGTCAAGCGACATTTCCGCGAGATCAACCGCGATATCCAGACGTCGCCCTTCACCGTCGTCGGTGTCGGCGACATGTCGGGTGACGTGTTCGGCAACGGCATGCTGCTATCGCCGAAGACAAGGCTGATCGCCGCCTTCGACCATCGCGACATCTTCATCGATCCGGACCCGGACATGGCGGCCTCGATGGCCGAGCGCGAGCGCATGTTCGCTCTCGCCCGCTCGTCCTGGCAGGACTACGACAAGAGCAAGCTTTCGGAAGGCGGCATCATCGTCTCGCGCAACCAGAAGTCGATCACCTTGCCGGCGGCATCGGCGGCGGCGATCGGCTTGTCCAAGACGACCGCCACGCCGGTCGAGATCATGACCGCCATCCTCAAGGCGCCGGTCGATCTGTTGTGGTTCGGCGGCATCGGCACCTATCTGCGGGCATCGACCGAAACCAATGCCGAGGTCGGCGACCGCGCCAACGATGCCGTCCGCATCACGGCACTTGACGTTCGTGCCAAGGTGATCGGCGAGGGCGCCAATCTCGGTGTCACGCAGCGGGCGCGCATCGAGTTCGGCATGAATGGCGGCCGCTGCAATTCCGACGCCATCGACAATTCGGGCGGCGTCAACTGCTCCGACGTCGAGGTCAACATCAAGATCGCGTTGGCGTCGGCCATGCGCAAAGGATCGCTGACGCGTCCGGCGCGCAACAAGCTGCTGGCCGAGATGACCGGCGAGGTCGGCTCGCTGGTGCTGTCGAACAACTACCAGCAGACGCTGGCGCTTTCGATCGCGCGCAAGCGGGGGCTCGCCGACATCGCGCATCAGGCGCGGTTCATGACCGCGCTCGAGGCACGCGGCCTGCTCGACCGTGCCGTCGAGACGCTGCCGTCGCCGGCAGCGCTTGCCGAGCGCGAGGCGCGCGGCGAGCCGCTGACCCGGGCGGAGCTCGGCGTGCTGCTCGCCTATGCCAAGATCGTGCTGTTTTCCGACATCGTCGCCAGCGACGTGCCTGATGATGCGCATTTCGACCGCGACCTGATGGGTTATTTCCCGGACCGGATGGGCAAGAAATACGCCGCCGAGATCCACGGCCATAGGCTGCGCCGCGAGATCATTGCCCGTGTCGTCGCCAACGACCTGGTCAATCGCGGCGGCCCGTCCTTCGTCAACCGGCTACAGGAAGCGACGGGCCGCACCGCCGCCGACGTGGTGCGCACCTTCGCGGTGGTGCGCGACGGCTTTGCGCTGCCGGCGCTCTATCGCGAGATCGACGCGCTCGACAGCCAGATCGACGGCCAGGTGCAACTCGATCTCTACCAGATGGTCAGCCGGCTGATCTATGTGACCAGCGGCTGGTATCTGAAGAACGATGCCGGCACGGCGCCGCTCGGTCAGCGCATCGCCGAGCTGCAGGAAGCGCGCAAGGCGCTCGAGCCGAAACTCGTTTCGCTGCTGCCGGCGTTTTCACGTGAGCGGATCGAGGAGAAGCGGCACGGGCTATTCAAGGCCGGCGCGCCGGAACGATTGGCCGGGCAGTTGGCGCTGAGCGAGGTGGCGGAACTCATCCCCGACATCGCCCTGACCGCGCGCACCGCTGGTGCCGACATCGTCGCCGCTGCCAAGGCGTTCTTCGCCGTCAGCGACGCCTTCCGCATCCCGCGTGTCGAGGACGCCGCACGCTCGATCACACCTTCGGACTATTATGACCAACTCGCTCTGTCCCGTGCCACCGACACGATCGGCGCGTCGCGTCGCGGCATCGCGGTGGCGGCGCTCACCGGCCATGCCGATACGGCGGATCCGGTGGCGGCCTGGCTTGAAGCCGGCGGCGAGCGGGTGGCGCGCATCCGCGAGCGTTTGCAGGCGCTGACCGAAGGCGGCGACATAACCGTGTCGCGGCTGTCGGTGGCGTCGGGACTGATGAGCGATCTGACGGGGATGTGAGGCCGATAGCGTGCATAGCAGCTTGGCGCATGCATTGTTATGCCGCGCTGGTCGACCCCCACTCCGTCTCGGCTTCGCCGAGCCACCTCTCCCCCGATCGACGGGGCAGAGGAAAGGCGCCAAGCTCTTTGCCGTCAACGCGCGTCCAGCAACGCTCCTTTCCTTTCCCTCCGGAGGGGGGAAAGGTGGCGCTGCGAAGCAGCGACGGATTGGGGGAACCACGTGGCAATCAAGCCTCGGCCGATCAGTCACGCTAATCACACAAGATGTGCGCATAGCGCAGCTTTCGTGGGGGTACGGAACCCAGGAGCAATGAACGGCAGCTGGACGCTTGTCATTTGCGCGGTCATGAAAAACATGCAGACATGGCGCCCGACACGGGCGCGGCCGGGGGAATCATCATGGCGGTAGAAACAGTGCAGCGTGCGTCGGGACGCGGCATCTGGGGATGGATGTTCTTCGACTGGGCGGCGCAGCCGTTCTTCACGGTCGTCACCACCTTCATCTTCGGTCCCTATTTCGTTTCGCGCATGGCTGGTGATCCCAACACCGGCCAGGCTGTCTGGGGCTACGGCATCGCCGCCGCCGGGCTGGTCATCGCGGTGCTGTCGCCGATCCTCGGCTCGATCGCCGACCAGACCGGGCCGCGCAAGCCGTGGATCGCCTTCTTCGCCGCGATCAAGATCACCAGCCTTATCCTGCTGTGGTTCGCGGCGCCCGGCTCGAACCTGTTCCTGGTCGTGGCGCTGTTCTCGCTGGCTTCCGTGGCTGCCGAGTTCTCGACCGTATTCAATGATTCCATGATGCCGCGGCTGGTGCCGAAGAGCGAGATCGGCCGCATCTCCAACATCGCCTGGGGCCTCGGCTATCTCGGCGGCATGATCGCGCTGATCTTCGTCGTCACCTGCCTGGCCGGTTCGCCGGAGACCGGCAAGACGATCATCGGCATCGACCCGCTGTTCGGGCTCGACCCGAAGCTCGGCGAAGACGCCAGGGCCACCGGGCCGCTATCGGCCGGCTGGTATTTCCTGTTCATCCTGCCGATGTTTTTCTTCACGCCGGACGCCATCAAGGGCATTCCGATCGGGCCAGCGGTGCGTGAAGGGCTGTTGGAGCTGAAATCGACCCTGGCCGAGGTGCGCAAGCGCGGCGGCATCTTCCGCTTCCTCGTCGCCCGCATGATCTACCAGGACGGCGTCAACGCCTTGCTGGCGCTCGGCGGCACGTTCGCGGCAGGCATGTTCCACTGGTCGATCACCGAGATCGGCATGTTCGGCATCATCCTCAACGTCGTCGCCATCTTCGGCTGCTGGGTCGCCGCACGGCTGGACACCGCGCTCGGCTCAAAGGCCGTGGTGATGATTGCGCTGGTCATGCTGTCGGTCGCCACCATCGGTGTCGTCTCGACCGGTCCGGGCTTCACGCTGCTCGGCCTGATCCAGCTGCCGACCACCGATTCCGGCGGGCTGTTCGGCACGGCGGCGGAGAAGGCCTACATCCTGTACGGCCTGCTCATCGGACTGGCTTTCGGGCCGGTGCAGGCGTCGTCGCGTTCCTATATGGCGCGCAGCGTCACGGCCGCCGAATCCGGCCGCTATTTCGGCATCTACGCGCTGGCCGGCCGCGCGACCAGTTTCCTGGCGCCGTTCCTGGTGGCGACGATCACCGCGGTGAGCGACTCCGCCCGGCTCGGCATGGCGGTGATCATCCTGTTCCTGGCTATAGGCATGGCGATCCTGCTCAGGACGCCGTATCCGGCGGATCGGCCGGTGGAATAGCGCCTCTTCCTTCTCCCCTTGCGGGAGAAGGTGGCCGAGCGAAGCTCGGTCGGATGAGGGGTGCGCCAGGGAACGCCAACGCCTCACTCCGCTGGAACACCCCTCAACCGTCTCGGCGCTGTCGCGCCGATCCACCTTCTCCCGCAAGGGGAGAAGGAAAAAGGTGCTTCAATGCCTGAAGTGCCTGACGCCCGTGAACACCATGGCGATGCCATGCTTATCGGCGGCGGCGATGACGTCGTCGTCGCGCATCGAACCGCCGGGCTGGATCACCGCCGTGGCACCGGCTTCGATGGCTGACAGCAAACCGTCGGCGAAGGGGAAGAAGGCGTCGGAGGCGACGACCGAGCCCTTGGTCAGTGGCTCCGCCATGCCGGCTGCTTCGGCCGCGTCGAGCGCCTTGCGGGCGGCGATGCGCGAGGAATCGACGCGGCTCATCTGGCCCGCGCCGATGCCGACGGTGGCGCCGTCCTTGGCGTAGACGATGGCATTCGACTTGATGTGCTTGGCGACGCGGAAGGCGAATTTGAGGTCGGCCATTTCGGCCGGCGTCGGCGCGCGCTTCGTCACCACCTTCAACTCGAGCTCGTCGACCACGGCATTGTCGCGGCCTTGGACCAGCATGCCGCCGGCAACCGACTTGACCGTCGTGCCAGGCGAGCGCGGGTCGGGCAGGCCACCTGTGACCAGCAGGCGCAGGTTCTTCTTCGCGGCGACGATCGCCGCCGCCTCGTCGGTTGCGCCGGGCGCGATGATCACCTCGGTGAAGGTTTTCACGATCTCCTCGGCCGCCTCGGCGTCGAGGGTGCGATTGAGAGCGACGATGCCGCCGAAGGCCGAGACCGGGTCGCAGGCCAGCGCCTTGGCATAGGCGGCTTTCAGCGAGGCGCCCTCGGCGACGCCGCACGGGTTGGCATGCTTGATGATCGCCACGGCGGCGGAGCGGCCGGGATCGAATTCGCCGGCCAGTTCGAAGGCGGCGTCGGTGTCGTTGATGTTGTTGTAAGACAGCTGCTTGCCCTGCAGCTGGCGCGCCGTGGCGACGCCCGGCCGCTTGTCGCCATTGACGTAGAAGCCGGCGCCCTGGTGCGGGTTTTCGCCATAGCGCATCACCTCGGTCAGCCTGCCGCCGAAGGCGCGCCAGGTCGGATGCTCGATGTCGAGCGCTTCGGCAAACCAGCCGGAGATCGCCGCGTCGTAGCTGGCGGTGCGGGCAAAGGCCTTGGCGGCCAGCTTCTTGCGGAAGTCCAGCGACAGCGAGCCGATGTTCATCTCCAGCGCATTCAGCACCGAGGCGTAGTCGCCAGGATCGGTGACGATGGCGACATAGGCGTGGTTCTTGGCCGAGGCGCGGATCATCGCCGGGCCGCCGATGTCGATGTTCTCGACGATCGCGGCATAGTCGGCGCCGGAGCGGCGCACCTCCTCGAACGGATAGAGATTGGAGACGACGAGATCGATCGGCTCGATGCCGTATTTGTGCATCGCCGCCGAATGTTCGGGGTCGTCGCGCACGCCAAGCAGCGCGCCATGCACGGATGGATGCAGCGTCTTGACGCGGCCATCCATGATCTCGGGAAAGCCGGTGAGCTCGGAAACGTCGCGCACCGTCATGCCGGCCTCGGCGATCGCCTTGGCGGTGCCGCCGGTCGAGACCAGTTCGACGCCGGCCGAAGCCAATCCCCTGGCGAAGTCGATCAGGCCGGTCTTGTCGAAAACGGAGAGCAGGGCACGGCGGACGGGAACGAGGTCCGGTGCGGGAATGTTCTTGGCGGCGACGGCCATGGGCTGGCGGCCTTTCACGGCTGGAGGGGCAAGCCCGCGCCCTAGCACATGATTTCAGGAAATCAAACCGGCGGTCGGGTTTTGACGCAATTCACAAGGGAAAGCGCTGCGCGCTTTTCCCGGAAAAACCGCTTCACACTTTCCTGGAATTGCTTCAGTTGTTTTCCGGGTAGCCGGCGATGCTGGTGCGCGTCAGCTGCCAACGGACTTCGGCCACATCGGACGCCTTGAACGCAAGCACGATCTGGCGGTTGCGGCGCGGGCCGCCAAGACCGGCGAAATAGATCGATTCCTCGACCTCCGGCACCACTTCGCTCGAGGTGAACACCCAGGTGTCGGCCTGATCGGCGGTCAGCACCAGGCGGTCATGCTCGTCCTGCAAAAGGTTGATGTCTGGATGGATATGGAAGCGCACGGTGACGAAGTCGCGGCCGTTGTTGCGGATCTCGGCATTGCCGGGCCGCTGGAACCGGTCCCTGCCGGCGAGCACATTGCCGTTCGAGGACAGTTTCAGGTCGCGCTCATGCAGGAAGCCGAAGCGCTGGAGATAGCCATCATGACGGGCGATGAAGCCGTGAACGCCCTTCTGGTCGGTGCGCTTGCACTGGACATGCTGCGGGCCGCCAATCAAGGGCGAACCCAGCTGATCGTTGACCCGCAGCGAGTGGGTGAACCGCGCCGAAGAGGTGTCGTTGATGGTGGCGGTCGAGTGCGCGGCGGTAGCGCGGGCCAGCGGCCGGAACTCGGCGGCGCCATAGGTGTCGATGCCGGCGTTGACGATGTAGTGCTGGCGGCCCGACGACAGTTCGAAGGCGAGACAGCCGGCGTGGGCCGCGTTGGACACGTCGACCGGCGGCGGCAGGCCGGTATCGGCAATGACGGTGGTGCCGCCCATCGACAGCCGCTCATAGCCCGAATGCGGCGCGTGCAGCAGCGGAGCTCCGGCGGTGTCGTCGTGGCGCAGGATGGTGGCGATACGGTCGTGGATCGTGGCGCCCATGCCGTTGAAGCGGGCCAGGCTGCCATCCTGGTGGCGGAAGAAGCGCAGCGCCGGCAGCATGCGGTCGATCGCGCCGATCAGCGCCTGCGGCGGCGCCTCCGCCTGGTTGGCGTAGGTCTGGCGCAGCGGCAAAAGATCGGCGAGGATTTCCAGCACCGTCATCGGATTGCGTGAGATATGGCCGCCGTCGGCGAGGATCTGGCGGTTGAGTTCCTCGGCCAGGTTGCGGGTGGCACCGCGCAGCGCCGAAGCCGGCGCCGGCAGGGAAAGCGCCGCGAAGGCCAGCGCGATGCGGGCCCGCAGCCGGTCCTTGCCGTCAGGCATTTCGCGGGCCATCGACCTCAGGTAGCGGATCTGGACGGCCAGCGATTTCAGGAAGGCGCGATAGAACGGAAACTCCGCGCCTTGCAGCACCACGGAAGAATGCTGCAGCCAGGCGATGATGCGCTTGGCCGTGATGCCAGGCTCCCAGGCGATGCCGGAAATATGGCTGCCATGCATGGTGATCCAGTCGGAAACCAGAGCGCGGGCATTGGCGGCGGCAAGCTCGGTGCCGGCTGCGCGCATGTGGCGAAGCCAGCGAAAGCCATGCAGCGTCTTTTGCCAGCCGTGATTTGGAACATTGATCTGGAAGGGTGACTTGCCGCCGGTCTCGACCAGATGCCCCGACAAGGGATAGCGGCCGTAATAGATCTCAAGCGCGATCTGCGGGTCGGCGAGGCGCAAGTCCGGCGGCGCGATAAGCACGCGTTCGGGCGTGCGCCCGGAATAGCGCCAGCGATAGACTGGCCCGGCGCGCAAGCGCCGGCGCGTCTTGCGCCAGAACTCCTTCGCGACAAGCGTCCAAAGACGCGTCGTGTTGCTGGCAACCAGTGCCAAAAGCCCTCCTGGACGTCCTCTACCCCGGTGCAAGTTTATACGATTCAAGAACTTATGCGAAGGCCGATTTCGCCTGATCGAGCCACTTCACGCGGCCGTGGCCGGGTCGTCCCTAAAAAAGTCACGTCTTTTCCGGGTCATACACCCGGTTCATGCCGCGACTTAGGTCCTCTTGTGGCGTGGCGATCGGCACAAGGCATAGTGCCGGCTGGTCATGAGCGAAAGAGTCCGGGTCGATTTTCCACCCATGGGAAGAGTTGAGATATCAAGCTATTGTTCTGCCAAGGTCGAAGCCATCCAGGTGATTGAAATGTCGATATCAGCCGGCGAACAGCCATTGCGGGGCGCCCCGCCGGTTGCCTTGACAGCCAACGGCAAGGTGCTGTCGACGATGCCGAACAGGCTGGGCTACCTTTCCCCGACGGACCCTTCCATTGGCGTCGAGGCCATTCGCCGCCTTTTTGGAACGCAAGGCTATGTCTGGCTGAAAGGGCTCTTGCCGCGCGGTGAGGTGATCGAGTTTCGCGGCTGGGTGCTTTCCCATCTTGCCGATAGCGGACTTTTGAAGCCGGCGACCAACCCTTCGCTCGGTATCGCTTCCGATAGTGCTATCGATCACCAGCTCGCCAATCGCCGCTTGATGTCGGTGGTCCGTTCGGCGGCCTATGAGGGCTTTTGCGCGCAGCCGCGCCTATCGCGCCTGATGGACGCTTTCACGGGCGGGTTATCCTACCTGCACAAGCGAAAGATCATGCGCTTCACCTTGCCTGGCACCGCCACCGCGACGCCCGCGCATTACGATCTCGTCTACCTGCGCGGCGGCACAAGCCGCGTGGTGACGGCCTGGATACCGATCGGCGATGCCTCGATCGACATGGGAGGTCTCATCTATCTGGAGGGATCGCATGCCATTGGCGCTACCCTGGAGGCACAATTCGCCAGGGACAATGCCGATCTCGGTCCTGAGGAACGCATCAGCGCCTACAACCGCAATATGACAGAGGGTGGATGGGTATCGAAGGACCTGCCTCACATGGCGGAACAGTTCGATACAAGGTGGCTGATGGCGGATTTCGAGGCGGGCGACATCGTCCTTCACTCGCCCTACATGATCCATGCCTCCACGACAAACCAGAGCAAAAACGGACTGATCCGGCTGTCGACGGATATCCGCTACCAGAATGTCGACGACGAAATCGATGCTCGTTGGGGCAACCACTGGAGCCTGGACGACATGCTCTAACTCTTTGTTTTGACGCAATTCCGGACGGAAAACCGTTCACACTTTTCCTGGAATTGCTCTAAAGAGCTCGGCGCATGCGCGCGGCGAAGAAGCCGTCCAGACCCGAGCGCTCCGGCGCTCCGAGATCGAGATCGGCGGGCGTGGTGCGCAGCGTGCCTTGCGCCGTCAGGAACGAATCGATGCCGGCAATCTCTCCCTGATGCAGGGGATCATCGGTGACTGTCGGTGTCGCCTTGAGGAACGCGCGATGGAGATCCTCGCCTTCGATCGGGTCGAGCGAACAATTGGAAAAGACGATCCGGCCGCCCGGCCTGACCAGGGTGACGGCGCGGGCAAGCAGCCTGTTTTGCAGATCGGCGAGTTTTTCGACATCGGCCGCCGTCTTGGTCCAGGGCACGTCGGGATGCCGGCGCACCGTGCCGGTCGACGAGCAGGGCGCATCGAGGAGCACGGCGTCGAACAGTTCCGCCGGCTCGTATTTGATGAGGTCGGCCTGGACGATGTCCGCGGCAAGGCCGAGGCGGTCGAGATTCTGCGCCAGCCGGGCCAGCCGGTTCTTCGAGGTGTCGACGGCGGTAACCCTGGCTCCGGCCAGGATCAGCTGTGCGGTCTTGCCGCCGGGCGCCGCGCAGAGATCGGCGACGCGCAGTCCCCTGACATCGCCGAACAGCCGGGCGGGAAAGCTGGCCGCCGCATCCTGCACCCACCAGGCACCCTCCGCGAAGCCGGGCAGTTCGATAACGGGGCCGGCAAGATTTTCCACTCGAACCGTTCCGGTCGGCAGCACGATGCCGCCGAGCTTTTCGGCCCAGAGTTCGGGATCGGCCTTGACCGTGAAGTCGACCGGCGCCTCATGCCGGTGGGCGGCGAGAATTTGCTTCGTCTTGTCGGCGCCATAGGCGGCCTTCAGCCGGTCGGAGAACCATTTTGGCGCTTCGTCGGTGGCGGCAAGGGCGGCGGGCAATTCCGTTTCCTTGGCGCGCGCCAGGGTGCGAAGCACGCCGTTGACCAGGCCGGAGAAGCGCTGCGTGCGCGGGTCGGATTTGGCGTGGGTCACCGCCAGGTCGACAGCGGCGCTGTCGGGAATGTCGAGAAACAGGATCTGCGCGGCCGCCACATGCAGGATGTGGGACAAAGCGGTGGCGTTGGGCGGCAGGGACTTTTCCAGGCGCCGCGCCAGCAACACCGTAATGGTCATGCGATAGCGCAGCGCGGTGACCAGGATGGCTCGCACCAAGCCACGGTCGCGCAGATCGAGCGCCTTGTATTGCGGATGGCCGTTCTCGTGGTCGGTCAGCCCGTCGAGCGGCGTCCTGGCATCGATGACAGCGGCAAGCAAGCGCGCCGCCGCCTTGCGGGCGGCGAGACCAGCGACGAATTCGCCGCCGTCCTTGTGTTCCTGGTCGCCTGAAACCGTGCGTCGAGGTCCTCTGTCCGCCACGCTCACGACCACCGGCCCTTGGGCCCGGTCGGGTTGCGACCCCATGGATTGGAGTTCGGCCTGGCGGGTTCGCCCGACTGTGCCGGTGCGGCCGGCTTGCCCCACGGCCCGGCCGATTGCGGTTCGTCAGCCCGCGGCGGCACGGGCGCCCCGCGGCCTGCCGTCCGGGGGGCACTGTCG
Source organism: Mesorhizobium sp. B283B1A (assembly GCF_020165735.1). NCBI lineage: Bacteria > Pseudomonadati > Pseudomonadota > Alphaproteobacteria > Hyphomicrobiales > Phyllobacteriaceae > Mesorhizobium > Mesorhizobium sp. B283B1A. The sequence continues at coordinate 132,281 of NZ_JAIUIQ010000012.1, read as the reverse complement.
CCCATCTGCCGCGCCATCTCCTGCAGCGCAGCGATGCGGTTCTCGGTGGCCGGGTGGGTAGAGAACAGACTGTTCATGCGCTCGCCGTGTAGCGGATTGATGATAAAGAGATGCGCCATCGCCGGATTGCGCTCAGCATCGGGGTTGGGAATGCGTTCGGCGCCACGGGCGATCTTGTCAAGCGCCGATGCCAGCCACAGCGGGTGTCCACAGATTTCGGCGCCGCGCCGGTCGGCCTCGTATTCGCGGGTGCGGCTGACCGCCATCTGCACGATCATCGCGGCGAAGGGCGCCACGATCATCGCCGCCAGCACGCCGACAAAGCCGAACGGGTTGTTGTCGCGGTTGCCGCCGAGGAAGAAGGCGAAGTTGCCGAGCATCGAGATGGCGCCGGCAAAGGTGGCGACGATGGTCATGGTCAGCGTGTCGCGATGCTGGACGTGGGCGAGTTCGTGCGCCATGACGGCCGCTACTTCCTCATGGGTCAGCCGCTGCAGCAAGCCGGTGGAGGCGGCAACCGCGGCGTTCTGCGGATTGCGGCCGGTGGCGAAGGCGTTCGGCTGGGGACTGTCGATCAGATAGGTTTTGGGCATCGGCAGGCCGGCCTGCTGGGCCAGCGCCTGGACGATGGCGTAATATTCCGGCGCGTTCTTCTCGTCGACCTCGAAGGCATGGTTCATCGACAGCACCATCTTGTCGGCGTTCCAGTAGCTGAACAGATTGGTGCCGGCGGCGATCACCAGCGCGATCATCATGCCGCCCGACCCGCCGATCAGAAAGCCAACGCCCATGAACAGCGCCGTCATCGCGGCAAGAAGCATGGCGGTGCGAATGGTGTTCATCGTCTGCTCCTGTCCAGATCGCGAAAGGGGGTCGATAGTCCTAGGCTCATCGCTATATGATGGGAAACGCCTGTCCCTGTTTCAATCCGCTGGAAATATCGCATGAACGACGAACCCAGTAAAACGCCGGCCGAAACCGATGGCGACACCCCGCCAAAAGAGCTGACGCCAGCCGCCCGCCGTGCCCTGGCGGAAGCCGATGCACGGCGGCAAGACTATCGCCGCAAGGAAGCCGCGCTGGCGAAGGAAATCGGCGGCCGTGGCGGCAAGGAACCCGGCCGCTACGGCGACTGGGAAGTCAAAGGTCTGACCAGCGATTTTTAGGGTGTGTTGAAATTCAGGTGAGACCGGCCACCATTTTCGACTCGGCCTGACCTGAATCCCGACACACCCGATAACGCCACACCTAGGCGGCGTCGCGCTGCGCCTCAAGCGCCAGCCAGCCGCGCTCGTCGACGGTGATGCCGACCGCATCGTAGCCGGCGATCGCGGTATGTTGCGTCGCCATCGGATGCTGGTGCGTGGCGTTGATCACCATGACCGCGGCTTCCGCTGCCTCGGCCGCCGCGATGCCGGCAGGGGCATCCTCGAACACCAGGCAGTCGCTCGCGTCGAAGCCTAGCCGTCTTGCGCCGAGCTGGAAGCAGTCGGGCGCCGGCTTGCCTCGGGATACGTCTTCCGCCGCGACGAGAACGGCGGGAACCGGAATGCCGGCAACCTTCATGCGTGCAAGCGCCAACGAGCGTGGCGCGGAGGTCACGATCGCCCAGCTCTCGGGAGGCAGCGCCTCGAGAAACGCCACGGCGCCGGCGATCGGCATAATGCCATCGAGATCGTCGGCCTCGGCTTTCAGCAACAGGTCGGCCTCATGCGCCGGATCGACGCCTGGGAGGGCAAGGCCGGTGATGGTCTCGATCGCCCGCACACCGTGGATCGTCGGCAGGAAGGCGGCGACGTCGAGGCCGTGACGACGTGCCCAATCGCTCCACACCCGCTCCGCCGAGGCGATGGAATTGATCAGCGTGCCGTCCATATCGAAGAGGAAGGCGGCGAATTTTCTGCCTGCAAACATGATTTTCCTTGAAGTCCGGGGAGCGCGTCGAGGGAGGGCGCAACCGTAACGTCAAGGCACCGACATGGGAAGGCGCGAGGGTGTCTTTTCGGACGCTCCAGGGAACCACGGCTCCCCTCCGGCGTTTCAACGACACTGCTTTCCATGACGATTGAAGGGGGGACGTGTGATGCTGATCCGGCTCGGCTATGAAATCGCCATTGAATGCGCCGAGGCCACTCCGGTGATTTCGCTGCTCGAGATCCACAAGGACAGGCAGGCCGACATCAAGCGGCAGACGCGCGTGCTGACATCGCCTTCCGTGCCGACCAGGCTCTACCATGACATGCACGGCAATGCCTGCCGCCGCTTCACCGCGCCTGCCGGAGGCTTTCGCATCCTCTACGACGCGGTGGTCGAGGACAGCGGCGAACCGGATGAGGTCAACACGCTGGCCAGGGAGCTACCGGTGTCCGAACTGCCCGACGAGGTGCTCGGTTATCTCCTCGGCAGCCGCTACTGCGAGACCGATCATCTCAGCAATCTCGCCTGGCAGCTGTTCGGTCACCTTCCATCCGGCTGGGCGCGGGTGCAGGCGATCGTCGACTATGTCCACAACCGCCTGTCGTTCGGCTACGGCTATGCGCGTTCGACGCGCACGGCGGCGCAGGCGCATGAGGAACGGGTCGGCGTCTGCCGCGACTTCGCCCATCTGGCGATCACGCTCTGCCGCTGCATGAACATCCCGGCGCGTTATGTGAACGGCTATCTCGGCGACATCGGCGTGCCGATCGATCCGGCGCCGATGGATTTCTCGGCCTGGATGGAAGTGTTCCTGGACGGCAAATGGTACACGTTCGACCCGCGCCACAACCGGCCCAGGATCGGCCGCGTCGTCATCGCGCGCGGCCGAGACGCCACCGACGTGCCGCTGCTGCACAGCTTCGGCCCGCACCGGCTCAGCCTGTTCAAGGTTTGGACCTATGAACAGGAAGGCAGGCTGTTCAATCCGCCCTACCACGGCATCGACAAGACGGTCAGCGCACGGATGCTGGCCTAGCCTCTCACCATTTCGGTTTTGCGGACATCTGGTCCGCTTCGGCGCAAAGCGCTGTGCCGCAACAGGAGGTCGCCGGGTGTGCCGCGATCCCTGGGTCCAGACGATCGCCAGCAACATCGAAACCCTAGCGCTGACGAAGTAGGCTCGCCCCAAAAGGAAAAGGCCGCCGCTTCTTGCGAAGCCGGCGGCCTTCCGTGTTTCCGTCCATGGCGCGGCCTGTGGCGGCGACCGAAGGGTCACCCTCCGCGCATCTCGCGCCTTAACGGGAAGACTGCTTCCCGAAAGTGCAATCCTGCGAGGCCACGTTCTGGAAAACGAAATCACTCGACATCGGATCACCTCCTTTCGATTTGTTGAACACATGGACATGATGGGGTGCGTTGCAGCAAATGACAAGGTGCCTCGCTGAAAAAGGCACCTGCCGGAACCGCGGAGCATTTCAGGGCGCTTGCGATCCCCGCGTCAAATGGACAAGATCGCGTCATCGAGCCGCAGGGAGGGAGCATGGACGCTACCGAGAAAGCCGCGCGCGTCGTTCGAACGGTGATCGAAACGCTGAAGCCCGGTTTTGCCGTCAGGCTGTGGACCGGCGAGCGGATCGGCCCCGCCGGCGGGCCGGTGCTCACCGTCAACGACCAGGATATCGTTTGGCAGGTTGTGAGGCGACCGTCTTTGTCGACACTGATCGAGATGTGGATTTCCAAGACCATAGACATCGAAGACGGGACGCTGTTCGATTTCTATGCCCTGCCGTCGCAAGGCAAGCTGCGGACCAAGCTCAAATCGCTGCCGAAGCTGGCGATCCTGCGCGACCTGCCTTCCGTGCTTTTGTCACGCAAGCAGATGAGCGCGCGGACCGATCTGTCCGGGCGCAATCCCTATGTCAGCGGTTCGAGCCAGGAAGCGATCCAGCATCACTACGACATTTCGAATGCCTTCTACCGGCTCTTCCTCGACGAGCGCATGGTCTACAGCTGCGGTTACTTCAAGGATTTCGCCAACGGCATCGACCAGGCGCAGGCCGACAAACTCGACCACATCTGCCGCAAGCTCCGGCTGAAACCGGGCGAAAGGCTGCTCGACATCGGCTGTGGCTGGGGCGCCATGCTGATCCATGCCGCGAAGAATTACGGCGTCGTCGGTCACGGCGTCTCGCTGTCGCAGGCCCAGACCGATCTTGCCCGCGAGCGCATCCGCGCCGAGGGGCTGGAGGACAAGATCACCATCGAGATCAAATCCTATGCCGAGCTCACCGGCTCTTTCGACAAGATATCGTCGATCGGCATGTTCGAGCATCTGGGTATCGCCAACCACGCCACCTACTTTTCCACCATCCACCGGCTGCTGAAGCCGGGCGGCATCTATCTGCATCACGCCATCACCCGGCGCAGCAAGGGCGACATGAAGAAGACCCTGCGCAAGGGACCGGAATACAAGGCATTGCTCAAATACATCTTCCCCGGCGGTGAACTCGACACGATCGGCATGACAACAGGCAATCTCGAGGCGCACGGTTTTCTCGTCTACGATGTCGAGAATTTGCGCGAGCATTATGCCCGCACCTGCAGGCTGTGGGCCGAGCGGCTGCAGGCCCGCTTCGATGAGGCAGTCGCCGAGGTCGGCGAGGCCAAGGCGCGGCTGTGGCTGCTTTATCTGACTGGCTGTTCGATCACCTTCGAGCGCGCCTCGGCGCAGATCTTCCAGACCGTCGTCACCAAGCGCGCACGCGGCCCGAGCGGCCTGCCGCCGACGCGGGCCGATCTTTATCGGTGACTACACGAACCGCATCTCGTCGCCGAGCTTGATGCTGGCCGGCTTGTCGACCGTGCAATATACCCCGAGATTGTGCGCGTTGTGGCGGACCAGGTTGCGCAGGATGCCGGGGTCGTTGTCGAAGCCGTCCTGGGCGATGATGGTGAAGCCGCAGCGGCGGCATGGTTCGGAGATGGTCAGCAGGAGATCGCCGATCGCCAGCCTGCGGCCGATCCATTCCGTCTCCGGAAACGAGCCTTCGATCGCCGCCATGTCGACGACGATGTTGGGGCGGAAGCGGCGAGGGTCGGCGGCGCCTTCCGGATGCAATGCCTTCAGGCGCGCCAGCGAAGCCGTGGTCAAGAGATGAATGGGCGCCTTGCGGTAGCGCTCCGCCGTCAACGGGCCGGAATAGCCAGGCGCATTCTCCTGGCTGAACGGCCGGAGCGAGGCTTCGAAGCCGAGATAGGCCGACACCGCGCGGTCGCTCTCGACGCCGGGAGCAGGCAGCCATTCGCCGCCGGGGATGGCGACCTCAAGCTGGCGAGCGGGGTTCAACCGGGTGCGGATCAACGGCACCTTGTGCCATTTCTCGGCCCGGTCTGGCCGGGCGATCTCGTTGTCGGATGCATCGACCAGGCCGAACATGCGGTCGCCCTCGATGCTTTCGAGTGCAACGGAGATCGCCTCCAGGCGTTCGCCGGCGAGCGAGCTCGCCGGATAGCGCCAGAGTTCGCTGACAGTGCCGCGCAAGGCCGCGTCCCGCATCAGCCCTTCTTGTTCTGCCGGTTGGCGACCAGGTCGTCGACCACGGCTGGATCGGCGAGTGTCGAGGTATCGCCAAGGGCGGCAAAATCGTCCTCGGCGATCTTGCGCAGGATGCGGCGCATGATCTTGCCGGAACGTGTCTTGGGCAGGCCGGGGGCGAACTGGATCTTGTCGGGCGAGGCGATGGCGCCGATCTCCTTGCGGACATGGGCGACAAGCTCCTTGCGCAGCTCTTCGGTCGGTTCGGCACCCTTCATCAAGGTGACGTAGCTGTAGATGCCCTGACCCTTGATGTCGTGCGGGTAGCCGACGACCGCGGCCTCGGAGACCTTCTCATGGCTGACCAGCGCCGATTCGACTTCGGCCGTGCCCATGCGGTGGCCGGAGACGTTGATGACGTCGTCTACACGGCCGGTGATCCAGTAGTAGCCGTCAGCGTCGCGGCGGCAGCCGTCGCCGGTGAAGTACTTGCCCTTGTAGGTGGAAAAATAGGTCTGCACGAAGCGGTCGTGATCGCCATAGACGGTGCGCATCTGGCCCGGCCAGGAATCGGTGATGCAGAGGTTACCGTCGGCCGCCCCTTCCAGCACCTTGCCTTCGCCGTCGACCAATTGCGGCTTGATGCCGAAGAAAGGCCGCGTCGCCGAACCCGCCTTGAGGTCGGTGGCGCCGGGCAGCGGCGTGATCAGGATGCCGCCGGTCTCGGTCTGCCACCAGGTGTCGACGATCGGCACCTTGCCGTTGCCGACGACGTTGAAATACCACTCCCAAGCTTCCGGGTTGATCGGCTCGCCGACCGATCCCAGCACGCGCAGCGACTTGCGCGAGGTCTTCTTCACAGGGTCATTGCCGGCGCCCATCAGCGCACGCAATGCGGTCGGCGCGGTGTAGAAGATGTTGACCTTGTGCTTGTCGATGACTTCCCAGAAGCGCGACTGCGATGGGTAATTCGGCACGCCCTCGAACATCAGCGTGGTGGCGCCGTTGGCGAGCGGGCCATAGACGATGTAGCTGTGGCCGGTCACCCAGCCGACATCGGCGGTGCACCAGTAGATGTCGCCGTCGTGGTAGTCGAAGACATATTGGTGCGTCATCGAGACATAGACGAGGTAGCCGGCGGTGGTGTGCAGCACACCCTTCGGCTTGCCGGTCGAGCCCGAGGTGTAGAGGATGAACAGCGGATCCTCGGCCTTCATCTTCTCCGGCTTGCACTCGGCCTTCACCATCGCGACCTCGTCGTGGTACCAGACGTCGCGGCCCGGAGCCCAGCCGATCTTGCCGCCGGTGCGGCGCACGACGACGACGTTCTTGACCATCACATGCTGTCTGGCGGCGATGTCGATCGCCTTGTCGGTATTGTCCTTCAGCGGGATCGGCTTGCCGCCGCGCAGGCCCTCATCTGCGGTGATGACGAAGGTCGATTCGCAATCGACAATGCGGCCGGCCAGCGCATCCGGCGAAAAGCCGCCGAAGACGATCGAATGGATGGCGCCGATACGGGTGCAGGCCAGCATCGCATAGGCGGCCTCCGGGATCATCGGCATGTAGATGGTGACGCGGTCGCCCTTCTTGACGCCGTGCTTCTTCATCACATTGGCGAGCCGGCAGACATGCTCGTAAAGCTCGTTGTAGGTGATCTTCTTGTCGTCGTAGGGATTGTCGCCTTCCCAGATGATGGCGGTCTGGTTGCCGCGCTTCTTGAGGTGGCGGTCGATGCAATTGTAGGAAACGTTGGTCAGCCCGTCCTCGAACCACTTGATCGAGACCTTGCCGTCGAAGGAGGTGTTCTTGACCTTGCTGTAGGGCTTGAACCAGTCGATGCGCTTGCCGTGCTTGCCCCAGAATTTGTCCGGGTTCTTGATGCTGTCGGCATACCATTTCAGGTAGGTATCGTTGTCGATCAGCGCATTCTTCTTCCACGCCGGCTGGACGCGATGGACATGAACCTCGGACATTCCTGACTTTCCTCCCGAACCAATCCGCCGGCTTGAAATGCCGGCGGGATCGCGGTGACACGACCGCGAATTCGGCGGCATTATTACCAGTTCCGCCGTTACGGCAATATTAGACGTTGGATTCGCGCGGCGGGATGCCGCAGGTAGGCTTTGGAGGGTTGTCAGCACTCGGTCGAGCGCGCTGCTAACTGCATGTTTTCGCGTGGTAAAGCCGGTTTCGATGAAGAAAAAATCAATAGACGGTTAAGCAACGGCGCGCACAATCGGCCTTGGGAGGAGAGGAGAATCAACAAGGGACCGCCCAGGGGGACCGCAATGCGCGATCATGCCGAAATGGACCTGATGCTCAAAGGCTATGGCCTGACCACGGCCAAGATTCTGTACCACTTTCCCGATCACCCGCATTTGCTGCAGAGCTTTATCTGGCAGGACTACGACATCGCGCCGAAGTTTCCGGTGCTGATCAAATTCATCGAGTTCTGGAAAGCCAAGCTCGACGGGCCGCTGCACTCGATCAGCTACACGCACCAGAAACTGATCGCGCCGAACGAGTGGCGCAAGGTGGATGGCGAGTTCGTGCTGCACTGAGGCGAGTTGGTTTGTTGAGGTTGGGGCTCTACGGCGCCCCCCTCTGTCCTGCCGGACATCTCCCCCTCAAGGAGGGAGATTGGATGTCGTGACGACTTTCGCCAGTATCGAGAGGGGGGGCGCTGTCCCGCGAGTCTCTCGTTAATTGCGGGGGGTTCAGACCGCCGGCGGGTTGAGCCGGGCGAATCCCTCCTGGCGTCGGTAGGGGAAGTACGGGTAGGGTGCGGTGACTTCGCTGGCGGCGTCGAGCTTTTTCATCTGCTCCGGTGTCAGCGTCCAGCCGACGGCGCCGAGGTTCTGGCGCAGCTGTTCCTCGTTGCGGGCGCCGATGATGACCGATGACACGGTCGGGCGCTGCAGCAGCCAGTTGATGGCGATCTGCGGCACGGTCTTGCCGGTTTCCTGCGCCACCGCGTCAAGCGCATCCATCACCCGATAGAGATGCTCGTCCTCGACCGGCGGACCGAAGCTCGCGGTGTCGTGCAGCCGGCTCGTTTCCGGCAGAGGCTGGCCACGGCGGATCTTTCCGGTCAGGCGGCCCCAGCCAAGCGGGCTCCACACCAGTGCGCCGACGCCCTGGTCGAGGCCGAGCGGCATCAGCTCCCATTCGTAGTCGCGCCCAACCAGCGAATAGTAGACCTGGTGCGCGACATAACGCGGGTAGCCATGCTTATCCGCTTCGCCCAGCGACTTCATCACTTGCCAGCCGGAGAAATTGGAGACCCCGACATAGCGCAGCTTGCCGGCGCGCACGAGCGCGTCCAGCGTCGACAAAACCTCGTCGATCGGCGTGCCGGCATCGAAGGCGTGCAGCTGCAGCAGGTCGATGTAGTCGGTGCCGAGGCGGTTCAGCGCGGCATCCACGGCCTTTATCAGACGCGAACGCGACGAGCCGTAGTCGGCCGGTCCGTCGCCCATCGGCAGCGAGGTCTTGGTCGAGATCAACACGGCGTCGCGGCGGCCTTTTATGGCTTCGCCGAGCACCTCTTCCGAGGCGCCGTTCGAATAGACGTCGGCGGTGTCGAACAGATTGACGCCGGCCTCGAGGCAAATGTCGACCAGCCGGCGCGCTTCCCTGGCGTCGCTGTTGCCCCAGGCGCCGAACAGCGGGCCAGAGCCGCCAAAGGTTCCCGCGCCGAATGAAAGTGCGGGCACTTTCAGGCCCGATGCGCCGAGAGGTCGATAGTCCATTTTTCTACTCCTGATGATATCGAAAACGGATTGCGGGCGAGCCTTACGAGTTGGCGCAGACAGGCGTGCCGAGCGAGGCGCTGCGGTCGAGGCGCAGCGCCAGCCCGGCGACGCCGAGGGCCGCGACCGGCAGCAACGCGGCGACCCAGGTGAGCGCGCCAAGGCCGAGGCCGTGGGCAATGACCGCGCCGCCAAGCCACGCACCGCCGGCATTGCCGAGGTTGAAGGCGGCGATGTTGAAGGACGAGGCAAGGCTCTGGCCCGCGCCTTGGGCCTTTTCCAGCACCCACATCTGCAGCGGCGCGACGGTGGCGAAGGCGGCGGCACCGAGCAGACCGACATAGATCACGGCCATCACCTGGCTGTGGATGGCGAAGCTCATGGTTACGAGCACCAAAGCGAGCGCGACGAGGCTGCCGAGCACGGACGGCACCAGCCAGCGGTCGGCGACCTTGCCGCCGGTGAGATTGCCGGCGATGAGACCGCCGCCGAAGACGAGCAGGATCGGCGATACCGCCGCTTCCTTGAAGCCCGAGAGCTCGGTCAACAGCGGGGCGATGTAGGTGAAGACGGCGAAGACGCCGGCATAGCCAAGCACGGTGGTGGCGAGGCCGAGCAGGACGGGCGTGCGGCGCAGAACGGCAAGATCGGCGCGCAGGTCGCTCTTCTCGGGTGCTGTCCGGCTGCGCGGCACCAGGGCCAGGATGACGGCGAAGGCCGCCAGGCCGACCGCGGTTACCGCCCAGAAGGTCGCGCGCCAGCCGAAGGCCTGGCCGAGCCAGGTGCCGAAGGGCACGCCGAGGATGTTGGCGATGGTCAAGCCGGTGAACATCAAGGCGATCGCCGAAGCCTTCCTGTTGGGTGCGACAAGGCCGGTGGCGACCACCGAGCCGACGCCGAAGAAAGTGCCGTGGGCAAAGGCGGTGATGACGCGGGCGCCCATCAGCGTCCAGTAGTCGGGCGCCAGCGCACAGGCGAGATTGCCAAGCGTGAAGATCGCCATCAGCGCCAGCAGCACGGTCTTGCGCGGCCAATTGCCGGTGGCGATGGTGAGCAGCGGGGCGCCGATGACGACGCCCAGCGCATAGCCCGAAATGAGCTGGCCGGCGGCCGAGATCGAGACGCCAAGGTCTTTGCTGACATCGAGCAGCAGACCCATGATGACGAATTCGGTGACGCCGATGCCGAAGGCACCGGCGGCGAGGGCGTAGAGAGCAAGAGGCATGGTGGTTCCCACTTCGGCGATGACGAGCGCCTTGTCCCGCGCCCGACCCGGAAGATCGTGTTGCCGTGCATTGTGAACCAGACTTGCTCCAGGCATGTTTTCTGTGAAATAGATTCACAGATGGCCAGATCCGACATCAACCGCTCCGGCGAGATCGAAGTCTTCGTGCGCGTCGTCGAGGCGGGCAGTTTTTCGGCGGCTGCGCGCGCCTTGCGCATGACGCCATCGGCGGTCAGCAAGCTGATCGCGCGGCTGGAAGCCAGGCTCGGCGCCCGGCTGGTCAGCCGCTCGACGCGCAAGCTGCAGCTGACGCCGGAAGGCAGCGCGTTCTACGAGAGCGGGCTGCGCATCCTGGCCGACATGGCGGCGGCCGAGCGCGAGGCGGCGGCGGGTGCTGCGCCGCGCGGGCGGCTGCGGGTCAACACCTACGTGCCCTTCGGCGTGCACCGGCTGATTCCGCTTTTGCCGCGCTTCCTCGAACGCTACCCCGAAATATCGGTCGACCTGGTGCTGACCGACAGCGTCATCGATCTGATGGCGGAGCGTGCCGATGTCGCAATCCGAGCCGGGCAGCTCGGCGAGTCACGGCTGGTGGCGCGCAAGCTCGGCCAAAGCCCGATGGTGGTGGTTGCCGCCCCGTCCTATCTTGGAGCGCATGGGACGCCGAGCCTGCCTGCCGAACTCGACCGTCACAATCGCCTTGCCTTCGGCTTCGCCCGGTACAGCGACGGCTGGCCGTTCGCGGACGGTACGTCCTTCACGGTTCCGGCCAGCGGCAATGCGATGGTCAGCGACGGCGAAGCGATGCGGCTGGTGACGATTGCGGGAGCGGGCATTGCCCGGCTGGCGCGCTGGCATGTCGAGCCCGATATTGCCGCCGGCCGGCTGATGCCGCTGCTGGAAGACTTCAACCCTGGCGATGTCGAACCGACACATGCCGTCTATGTCGGCCACGGCAAGCACCTGCCGGCCAGAGTGCGGGCTTTTCTCGATTTTCTGGTCGAGACCGTGCGGATGGCCTGAAGTGATACCCGGGAGCCGTCCGACTCCCGGGGATAGTCTTCGTCGGCCACGTTATGCTTTGGGCGTGAACGGCGCCGGCCGGCGGCCGGCCGCCTGGCGTTCGACCATCCAGCCGGGATATTCCGCCGGCAGCGCGCTGACCTCGTCGAGACGGGCGAGATCGTCGGTGTCGAGCTTCACTTCAGTCGCGGCAAGGTTCTGTTCGAGCTGCTCCATGCGGCTGGCGCCGATGATGACGCTCATCACGAAAGGCTTGGCCAGGACATAGCCGAGCGCCACTGTGGCAACGCTGACATCATGTTTCCTGGCAACTTCGCGCATGACGGCGACGGCCGCCCAGGCGCGGTCCTCGTTGACCGGCGGGAAGTTGAAGGACGCACGGCGGCCCTCGCCATTGCCGGGCGCGCCGGGGCCGTATTTGCCGGACAGCAGGCCACCGCCATCGGCGACCACACCATCAGGCCGAGCTTTTCCTCGTTGATCAGCGGCACGATCTCGCGTTCGAGGTCGCGGCCGGCGATCGAGTAATAGGACTGGATGGTCTCGAAACGGGCAAAACCCTTGCGGTCGGCAATGCCGAGCGCCTTGGCGATGCGCCAGGCCTGCCAGTTGGAGACGCCGACATAGCGGACCTTGCCGCTGGCAACCAGATCATCGAGTGCCCGCAGCGTCTCATCGATCGGCGTCACCGCGTCGGTGCCGTGCAGCTGATAGAGATCGATGTGGTCGAGCTGCAGCCGTTCGAGGCTGGCATCGACCGAATCCATGATGTGGCCGCGCGAGGAGCCACGCTGGTTCGGGCCGTCGCCCATGGCGCCATGCACCTTGGTGGCGATCACCACGCTCGATCTGGCAACGCCGAGATCCCTCAGCGATTGGCCGAGCAGCCGTTCGGACTGGCCGAAGGAGTAGACATCGGCCGTGTCGAAGAAATTGACGCCGGCGGCAATCGAGCGGGCGACGATCTCGTCGACTCCCTTCTGGTCGAGGCTGGCGATCAGGCCCCATTGGGCATTTTCACCGGCGGCGCCGAAGGTCATGGTGCCGAGGCAAAGTTCGGAGACGAACATCCCCGTATTTCCAAGCTGATTGTAACGCATGGCGAAGGCTCCAGGAGAATTGTGATGACGCCAAATAGGAACGGTACGTTTCGTTTCCAGCGTTGGCGTAACGACCGCGCGAGATTGGCCCAATGCGCGTGAGCGTAGATGGAACGCTTCGAAAAGCAGACGAACGAGCTTAGACGTCCCAGGGATCGAGCACCGTCACGCCTGTATCATCGAAGTCGGCGGTGTTGCGCGTCACCAGAATAAGATCATGGACAAGGGCGGTTGCCGCGATGAGGGTATCGGCGCTGCCTCTTGTGCGGCCGGCCGTGATACGGCCCCAAGCCAACGCGACATGTTCGGTAACGGCAAGAATACGGTCGGCATTGTCCCGCCGAAGCTCTCGCAGCCACAGATCGAGGCGTGTTGCCCTTTCGGGTTCGGCCTTGCGCAGCTTGATGATCCCACGCTCGATCTCTCCAAGCGTAATGACGCTGAGATTGACCGATGCCGGGTCCACCGATGCCAGCCAGTCAGTCGGCTTGGGCAATCGCCTCTGCACATCCGAAACGATGTCCGTGTCGAGCAGATACATCAGAGATCGACATCCCGGATCATCGTCTTCGGGCGGCGGTTGACCTCTTCGGCGAAACCATCGTCCCAGACAGGACCTGTCAAAAGGTACTCGGCCAGCGATTTTTTCCTTCCAGCGAGACGGTCGTAGTCCTCGGCGGAGAGCACCACTGCGGCACGCTCGCCGCGCAACGTCACCGTCTGCGGTCCCTAGCTTCGCGCACGCTGAACCACCTTGGAAAAATTGTTCTTCGCGTCCTGAAGGTGCCAGTTCATGAAATGCTCCTAGCTAGCTTGGCAAGATTAGCATTTGCATGGTGAGGCAGCAGGGAATGTGCTGGTGCCGGGCGGGACTAACGACTGCCGAAGATCGCCGAACCGACCCGGACGGTGGTGGCGCCGAAAGCGATCGCCGTCTCGTAGTCGCCGGACATGCCCATCGAGAGTTTGGCGACGCCGGCTTCCTTGCCGAGCTTTTCCAGTAGCGCGAAGTGCGGACCGGGATTCTCGTCGGCCGGCGGGATGCACATCAGGCCTTCGATGGCGAGCCCGTGGACGTCGCGGCAGCGCGCGACGAAGGCCACCGCCTCACGCGGTTCGATGCCGGCCTTCTGCGGTTCCGAACCGGTGTTGACCTGGACGTAGAGCTTTGGCGCGTGGCCTTGCCGGGCGATCTCCCTGGCGAGTTCGGCGGCGATCTTTTCGCGGTCGACCGTCTCGATAACGTCGAACAGCGCGACGGCCTCCCTGGCCTTGTTCGATTGCAGCGGGCCGATCAGGTGCAGCTCGATGTCCGGGAAAGCTCCTTTCAGCGCCGGCCACTTGCCTTGCGCCTCCTGCACGCGATTCTCACCGAAGACGCGCTGGCCGGCCTCGATGACCGGGCTGATGTCGGCGGCCTCGAAGGTCTTTGAGACGGCGACCAGCGTGACCGTCCCGGCTTCGCGGCCAGCCTCGCGCTCGGCCCCGGCGATCTTCGCCTTGACCGCAAAAAACTGCTGAACGGCGTCGCCCATATGCAAATCCTGCTGTTTTGACCCGCGTTTTTGGCCGACGCGATGCCCATATGGTTGACGGGTTTGCCAAACCATGGTGAACACCCGGACCACATTCCCTGAACTGCCGAGCGTCTCGCCCGCAGTCCGTGCATGCTTTTAAGTGAAAAACGTCCCATGGCAACCGAACGATACAATCCGCGCGCGTCAGAACCCAAATGGCAGAAGGCCTGGGCTGCCAAGAAGCTTTTCGAAGCGCACAATGACGACCCGCGCCCGAAATACTACGTGCTGGAGATGTTCCCCTATCCGTCGGGGCGCATCCATATCGGCCACACCCGCAACTACACGATGGGCGACGTGGTGGCGCGCTACAAGCGCGCCAAGGGCTTCAACGTGCTGCATCCGATGGGCTGGGACGCCTTCGGCATGCCGGCCGAGAACGCGGCGATGCAGAATAAGGTCCATCCCAAGGAATGGACCTACCAGAACATCGCCACCATGCGCGAGCAGCTCAAGGTCATGGGCCTGTCGCTGGACTGGGCGCGCGAATTCGCCACCTGCGACGTGGACTATTATCACCGCCAGCAGATGCTGTTCCTCGACTTCGTCGAGAAGGGCCTGGTGACGCGCAAATCCTCCAAGGTCAACTGGGATCCGGAGGACATGACCGTGCTCGCCAACGAGCAGGTCATCGACGGGCGCGGCTGGCGCTCGGGCGCGCTGGTCGAACAGCGCGAGCTGACGCAATGGTTCTTCAAGATCACCGACTTCGCCCAGGACCTGCTGGATTCGCTGGACGGCCTCGACGAGTGGCCCGAAAAAGTGAAGCTGATGCAGCAGAACTGGATCGGCCGCTCGGAAGGCCTGCTGATCCGATGGCCGTTGGTCTCCGACATTGCCGGCGAACACGAGCTGGAAGTCTACACGACGCGGCCCGACACCATCTTCGGCGCCTCTTTCATGGCCATCGCCGCCGATCATCCGCTGGCCAAAAAGGCGGCCGAGACCAATCCGGCGCTGGCGAAGTTCATCGACGAGGTCCGCCATATGGGCACGTCGGTGGCGGCGCTGGAGACGGCCGAGAAAAAGGGTTTCGACACCGGCATCCGCGTCGTCCACCCGTTCGACGAGAGCTGGACGCTGCCTGTCTACGTGGCCAATTTCGTGCTGATGGAATACGGCACCGGCGCCATCTTCGGCTGCCCGGCGCATGACCAGCGCGACCTCGACTTCGCCAACAAATATGGCCTGCCGGTGGTGCCGGTGGTGATGCCGGAAGGCGAGAATCAGGCGACCTTCCAGATCGTCGACGTGGCCTATGGCGACGATGGCGCGATGATCAATTCGCGCTTCCTCGACGGCATGAAGCCGGACCAGGCCTTCGACGAGGTGGCGAAGCTCCTGGAGCAGAAGACGATCGGCAACCGGCCAATGGCCGAACGCAAGGTGAATTTCCGCCTGCGCGACTGGGGCATTTCGCGCCAGCGCTACTGGGGCTGCCCGATCCCGATGATCCATTGCGAGGATTGCGGCGTGGTGCCGGTGCCGAAGGCGGACCTGCCGGTCAAGCTGCCCGACGATGTCGATTTCGACCGGCCGGGCAACCCGCTCGACCGTCATCCGACCTGGCGGCATGTGAAGTGCCCGCGATGCGGCAAGGACGCGCGCCGCGAAACCGACACGATGGACACGTTCGTCGATTCGTCGTGGTATTTCGCCCGCTTCACCGCGCCCTGGGCGCACGAGCCGACCGATCCCAGGGCGGCGAACGAATGGCTGCCGGTCGACCAGTATATAGGTGGCATCGAGCACGCGATCCTGCACCTGCTCTATTCGCGTTTCTTCACCCGTGCCATGCGCGAGACCGGCCATGTCGATCTGGCCGAGCCGTTCAAGGGCCTGTTCACGCAAGGCATGGTGGTGCACGAAACCTATCGCGTCGGGTCGGCATCGAACGGCCGCTGGCTGGCGCCAACCGAGGTGCGATTGGAGGAAGCCGACGGCAAGCGCCGTGCCATCGAGATCGCCACCGGCGAGGACGCGACGATCGGCCCGCTCGAGAAGATGTCGAAGTCGAAGAAGAACACTGTCAGTCCTGAGGACATCACCGACGGCTACGGCGCCGATACGGCGCGCTGGTTCATGCTGTCGGATTCACCGCCCGAGCGCGATGTCGAATGGACCGACGATGGCGCCGCAGGCGCGCATCGCTTCATGCAGCGCATCTGGCGGCTGGTGTCGACGGCAGCCGAGACGCTGGCTGGCGTCAAGCCGGCGGCCGCCGACAATGGCGAGGCCGGAGCGGTTTCCAAGGCCGCGCACAAGATCCTCAAGGCGGTCGGCGAGGACATCGAGAAGCTCGCCTTCAACCGCGCCATTGCCCGCATCTATGAACTGGCCAACGTGCTGACCGCGCCGCTCAACGACGTGGCGGAAGGCAAGGCCGATCCGGCGATGCAAGGCGCCTGTCGCCAGGCGGTGGAGATCCTGGTGCACCTGATCGCGCCTGTGATGCCGCATTTGTCCGAGGAGTGCTGGGAGGCGCTGGGCGGCACCGATCTGGTTGCCGAACGGCCGTGGCCGGTCTTCGATCCGGCGCTGGTCGTCGACAATGAGGTCACCTATCCGGTGCAGGTCAACGGCAAGAAACGTGGGGATTTGACAATTGCCCGCGACGCGGACCAAGGTGCGGTCGAAAAAGCTGTGCTCGCTCTCGACTTCGTGCAGAAAGCGCTCGAAGGTAAGGCCCCGCGCAAGGTGATCATCGTGCCGCAGAGGATCGTCAATGTCGTTGCCTGACCTTGAGTTGCCTGACCTGGAAAAGACAGAGCTGAGCCGCCTGCTGCGCCGCCTCGCGCTTGCCGGCCTTGTCGGCTCGCTGGCACTGGTTTCGGCCTGTCAGGTGCGGCCGCTCTATTCGACCGCGCCGCTGTCCACGGGCTCGACCGCAAACGCCGAACTGGCGTCGATCGCCGTCAAGCCGGTCAACTCACGTTATGCTCAGCAGGTGCGCAACAATCTGATCTTCGGATTTGGGCGCGGCGCCGGCGAACCGGCCTCGCCGCTTTATTCGCTTGGTCTCAGCGTGACCGAAGCCGTCGATTCGGCCGCGCTGGTGCAGGTCCAGACCGATCAGGACGAGCCGACCGCCGGTTCGGTGACGCTGACCGCCAGCTACACGCTCACCGATGCGAAAACTGGCGCCGTCATCGCGGTCGGCAAGCGGGCGATCACCTCATCCTTCGACAGACCCCGGCAGGAATTTGCCTCGTATCGGGCGCAGATCGACGCCGAGAATCGCGCCGCGCGCGAACTGGCCGAAGCCCTGCAATTGTCCATCGCCCAGGATCTGGTCAGGCACGGCAAGACGGCTGGCTAACGCCGTTTTTCGTTTCACGCAAAAGCCGAGCCAAGGACGGGCAAAACGCACCGGCCTTCGGGCTGCCAGCGGCATCTGAATTCTGGTCTTCGACACGCCTCACGACTGCCAGGGCCGATCTCTATTTTCAGCTTTTCTATCGCTCCGGCGCTGCCGATGGGAAGCAACTGTTAACCACTCGCTCCCTATTGCTCAGCAGACGTTTCAGAGTGAGTCTTGAGCATGGAATCCAGGCGTTTTCTCCGGGTCAATTCATTGAAGGCAGCTTCGCCCGATGACCCCGGGGTAAAGCGTTTCAACACCATGAACGACAAGGCGGACGGCCGGCAGCCAGGCGCGGTCGGAGCCGGCAATTCCGGTGATTTCGTCGATCTCGGCGGCAACGAAAGCCCGGCCTGGCAAGACTATTTCTTCCTGGCGCCCAATGTGCGGTTTACCCGCACGCCGGACTATGAAGCCAAGACGCGCCATCCGCAGCGCGACCAGATTGCCGCCGAGCAAAGTGAACCGCCGGTCCCACCGGCGCAGCAAGCAAGCGCTCGGCCCGCCGCGGCCGCGCCATCCCATGCAGCTTCGTCTTCACCATTGCTGAAAAGCCGGAACCCCGTCTTGGACGCCGTCCGTTCGACCGCCGGCAACCGGGACGCGGTACAGCAGAGGCAGGTGGGTTCGGCCCCGACATCCGTTACGCCAAGGCATACCGGCGAACCTGCGGGGTCAAGGATGACCGCAACGTCACGCGTATCGGCTCCGGTCCAGGAAACGGCGGCGCCGGGCAAGGTGACAAACCGCGAAAGAGTGCGCTGGCCCTATCTGTCGGATCACGCCTTTTTCGAGGTCATGGCGCCCTATATGGTCGAAGCTCCGCCGGTGCCGCAAGCCGTCCCTGCGCGGCGCCCGGCCGGGCCGGTGGTCGCCAAACCGGCCGACAGGCACGCCGCGCCGACGGCGGATCCCACCTCGCTGTTCCGCGTCATCGAATGCCTTCCGGGCCTGCAAGCTCCGCCTGCACT
The DNA here is from genome assembly GCF_020165735.1 of Mesorhizobium sp. B283B1A. NCBI lineage: Bacteria > Pseudomonadati > Pseudomonadota > Alphaproteobacteria > Hyphomicrobiales > Phyllobacteriaceae > Mesorhizobium > Mesorhizobium sp. B283B1A. The sequence continues at coordinate 113,817 of NZ_JAIUIQ010000012.1, read as the reverse complement.
GCCGGACGTCCGTCCGACCAATTCGAACGAGGCCGAGGTCCAGCCGGTGGCGAGCAGCACGCCGCGACAGGCCCGGCCCGCGATCGCAACTTCCGCCGTCGCGCGCAAAGCCGTTCCGGTCCAGGTCGCGCAAAGCCTGGAGGAGACCGTGCAGGCTCCGGCCGGGCGCGCCTCTTCGCCGCTGCCCAAGGTCGGCAAGATCGTGCCGTCCACGACCGGCGAGGCATACGAACTTCCCTCCGAGGAGCTGCTGCAGCAGCCGCCGGAAGGGCAGGGCTTCTACATGTCGCAGGAGCGGCTCGAGCAGAATGCCGATCTCCTGGAAAGCGTGCTGGAGGATTTCGGCGTGCGCGGCGAGATCATCCACGTTCGTCCCGGCCCGGTCGTGACACTCTATGAGTTCGAGCCGGCGCCGGGCGTCAAATCGTCTCGCGTCATCGGTCTCGCCGACGATATCGCCCGTTCCATGTCGGCGATTTCGGCGCGCGTCGCGGTGGTGCCCGGCCGCAACGTCATCGGCATCGAGCTTCCGAACGAGACCCGCGAGACGGTCTATTTCCGTGAGCTGATCGAATCGCAGGGTTTTCGCAAGACCGGCTGCAAGCTGGCGCTTTGCCTCGGCAAGACGATCGGTGGTGAGCCCGTCATCGCCGAACTGGCGAAGATGCCGCATCTGCTCGTTGCCGGGACCACCGGTTCCGGCAAGTCGGTCGCCATCAACACCATGATCCTGTCGCTGCTTTACCGGCTGAAGCCGGAAGAATGCCGGCTGATCATGGTCGATCCCAAGATGCTCGAACTCTCCGTCTATGACGGCATCCCGCATCTTCTGACCCCGGTCGTCACCGATCCAAAGAAGGCCGTCACCGCGCTCAAATGGGCGGTGCGCGAGATGGAGGACCGTTACCGCAAGATGGCGCGGCTCGGCGTGCGCAACATCGACGGCTACAACGAGCGCGCCGCCCAAGCCCGCGACAAGGGCGAGACGGTCGTCATGACCGTGCAGGCCGGCTTCGAGAAGGGCACCGGCGAGCCGCTCTTCGAGCAGCAGGAAATCGACCTCGCGCCGATGCCCTATATCGTCGTCATCGTCGACGAGATGGCCGACCTGATGATGGTCGCCGGCAAGGAGATCGAAGGCGCGATCCAGCGCCTGGCGCAGATGGCGCGCGCGGCCGGCATCCATCTGATCATGGCGACGCAGCGCCCCTCGGTCGATGTCATCACCGGCACGATCAAGGCCAACTTCCCGACCCGGATTTCCTTCCAGGTCACGTCCAAGATCGACAGCCGCACCATCCTGGGCGAGCAGGGCGCCGAGCAGCTGCTTGGCCAGGGCGACATGCTGCACATGATGGGCGGCGGGCGCATTTCGCGCGTGCACGGCCCCTTTGTCTCCGACGCGGAGGTCGAGCATGTCGTGGCGCATCTGAAGGCGCAGGGCCGCCCCGAATATCTGGAAACCGTGACGGCCGACGCGGATGAAGACGAAGACGAAGGCGACCAGGGAGCCGTCTTCGACAAGGGATCCGTTGCGGCCGAGGACGGCGATTCCAGTTATGACGAGGCGGTCAAGGTGGTGTTGCGCGACAAGAAATGTTCGACGTCCTACATCCAGCGTCGCCTCGGCATCGGCTACAACCGCGCCGCTTCCCTGGTCGAGCGCATGGAGAAGGAAGGGCTGGTCGGCGCGCCCAACCATGTCGGCAAGCGCGAGATCATGACGGGCCGGCGCCCGCCGGTTGCCGCGCCCGACGAAGAGGGCGCGGATTGACCGGCAGGTCGACGAAGGTCAATAAAAAAGGCCGGTTGCCCGGCCTTTTTGGTATCGGATATCGGATCGCTCAGCCGATCTTCTGGCCGGTCTTGGCCCAGTCGGCGAGGAAGGCGGCGAGGCCTTTGTCGGTCAGCGGATGGTTGACCAGCGCCTTCAGCGTGGCCGGCGGCGCGGTGACGACATCGGCCCCAATCAGGGCCGCCTGCTTGACGTGGTTCACCGTGCGCACCGAAGCGGTCAGGATCTCGGTCTGGAAATCGTAATTGTCGTAGATCTGACGGATCTCCTGGATCACCTCCATGCCGTCCGAGCCGGTGTCGTCGATGCGGCCGACGAAGGGCGAGATGAAGGAAGCGCCGGCCTTGGCGGCGAGCAGCGCCTGGTTGGCCGAGAAGCACAGCGTGACGTTGACCATGCGGTTCATTTCGGTGCGGATCGTCTTGCAGGCCTTCAGCCCATCGAGCGTCAACGGCACCTTGATGGTGACATTCGGCGCGATTTTGGCCAGTACCTCGGCCTCGGCCATCATGTTCTTGTACTCGGTGGCCACGACTTCGGCCGAAACCGGGCCTTCGACGATGTCGCAGATCTGCTTGGTGACCTCGGAGATCTTGCCGCCTGATTTCAGGATCAGCGAGGGATTGGTGGTGACGCCGTCGAGCAGCCCCAGATCGATCAGCTCACGGATTTCCTTGATGTCGGCGGTGTCGGCAAAAAATTTCATGGCGGTCTCCTGAAGATTTCGGCGTGCTTGGGAAGGCACGTTCAGCGTTGCCCTTTGATCTAGACCAAAGTCGGGGCAAGGTCACGCCTCATGATCGAAGATTCGCCCTTTGTCGCAGCCGCGCCGGTGCTGGTGCCGATGCCTGCAGAACGCCCCTACACCTATGCCGTGCCCGCAGGCATGCGCGTCGTGCCGGGCTCGATCGTGCGCGTGCCGCTCGGGCCGCGCCAGGTCGCCGGCATCGTCTGGGATGGCGTGGTCGAGAATATCGACGCGAAAAAGCTGCGTCCCATCGAACAGGTCTTCGACTGCCCGCCGATCGACCGTTCGATGCGCCGCTTCGTCGACTGGGTGGCGCAGTACACGCTGTCGGCGCCGGGCATGGTGGCGCGCATGCTGCTCCGGGCGCCGGAGGCTTTCGACCCGGAACCGTGGATCGAGGGGCTGCAGCGCACGCTTCTCGCGCCCGACCGGATGACGAGTGCCAGGGAGCGGGTGCTGGAGGTGGCCGAAGGCGGCCTTGCCTGGACACGCTCCGGCCTTGCCCATGCCGCCGGCGTGTCGTCGACGGTGATCGAGGGACTGAAGGCGCAAGGCGTGTTCGAGACGGTGATGATCCCGCCACGCCCGGTGGTGGCCGCGCCTGATTCCCTGTATGCCGTACCGGAGCTGATGCCGGACCAGAATGACGCGGCGTCGATGCTGCGCGCCAATGTCGCGGCCGGCACCTTCAACGTCGCGCTGCTCGACGGCGTCACCGGGTCGGGCAAGACGGAGGTTTATTTCGAGGCGGTGGCGGCAGCCCTCGACCAGGGCAAGCAGGTGCTGATCCTGCTGCCGGAAATCGCGCTGACCCACGCTTTCCTCGAACGCTTCCAGCAGCGCTTCGGCGCCAAGCCCGGCGAATGGCATTCGGACCTGCCGCCAAGGATGCGCGAAAAGGTCTGGCGGCAAGTGGCTGAGGGCACTGTGCGCGTCGTCGCCGGCGCGCGCTCGGCGCTGTTCCTGCCGTTCAAGGAGCTCGGCCTGATCGTCGTCGACGAGGAACACGACCCCGCCTACAAGCAGGAAGACCGCGTTTTCTATAACGCCCGCGACATGGCGGTCGTGCGCGGCCACATCGGGGGTTTCCCAGTCGTGCTGGCGTCGGCGACGCCATCGGTCGAGAGCCGGGTCAATGCGAGCCAAGGGAAATACACCAGAGCCATTCTCTCGGCTCGTTTCGCCGAGGCGGCGCTGCCGCAGCTGAAGTCGATCGACATGCGGCGCGCGCCGCCCGCGCGTGGCGGCTTCCTGTCGCCGGTGCTGCTCGACCATATGCGCCAGACGCTGGAGAGGAAGGAGCAATCGCTCTTGTTCCTCAACCGGCGCGGCTATGCGCCGCTGACGCTGTGCCGCGTCTGCGGCCATCGCTTCGGCTGCCCGGTCTGCTCGGCCTGGCTGGTCGAGCATCGCTTTCGCGGCCAGTTGGTCTGCCATCATTGCGGTCACAATGAGCGCCGCCCGGAAGCCTGCCCGGAATGCGGCACGCTCGACCATCTGGTCGCCTGCGGGCCGGGAGTGGAGCGCATCGCCGAGGAGGTCGTCGCGCATTTCCCCGATGCGCGCACCATCGTTTTGTCCTCGGACCTCATGGGCGGCGTGCGGCGGCTGCGGCTGGAACTGGAGGCGATCGCCGATGGCGAGGCCGACATCGTCATCGGTACGCAGTTGGTCGCCAAGGGCCACAATTTCCCCAACATGACGCTGGTCGGCGTTGTCGATGCCGACCTTGGCCTTGCCAATGGCGATCCGCGCGCAGCGGAGCGGACGTTCCAATTGCTCAGCCAGGTGACCGGCCGCGCCGGCCGCACCGGCAAGAAGAGCCTTGGCCTGCTGCAGACCTTCCAGCCCGACCATCCGGTGATGCGGGCGATCGTTTCGGGTGACGCCGAGGCATTTTATGAGCGCGAGATCGCCGAGCGGGAGCGCGCGGCGCTGCCGCCCTTTGGCCGGTTGGCCGGCGTCATCGTCAGCGCGGTGACGCGAGCCGAAGCCGAAGGCCATGCGCGTGGTCTGCGCCGCGCCGCGCCCGAGTCCTCCGATCTGTTCGTGCTCGGGCCGGCCGAGGCGCCGCTGTCCCTGCTCGGCGGACGCCACCGCTTCCGTCTGCTGATCCAGGGCGAGCGGCGTGCCGACATGCAAGGTTTTATCAGGGCTATGCTGGCCAACGGGCCGAAGCAGCGCGGCTCGGTGCGGGTGCAGGTCGATATCGACCCGCAGAGTTTTTTGTAAGGTCGCGGTTTCAGCGGTAGGCTGTCCCCAGCGAAAAATGGAAGATCACATGAAAACCCTTGGCCTGCTCGGCGGCATGAGCTGGGAATCGACCGCCATCTACTATCGGCTCCTGAACGAGATCGTGCGCGAGCGTCTTGGCGGGCTGCATTCGGCCAAACTGCTGCTCTGGTCGTTCGACTTCGCCGAGATCGCCGAGCGGCAGCATCATGGCGACTGGGAGGGCGCCGGCGTGCTTCTCGTCGAGGCGGCGCGCAAGCTGGAGGCAGGCGGCGCGGAAGGGCTGCTCCTGTGCACCAACACCATGCACAAACTGGCCGACCAGGTGCAGGCCTCGGTGTCGATCCCGTTGATCCACATCGCCGACGCCACCGCGGTGGCGATCAAGCGCGCCGGCATGCAGCGCCCGGCGCTGCTGGCGACGCGCTTCACCATGGAGCAGGATTTCTACAAGGGCCGGCTCGCCGACAAATACGGACTGCAACCGATAGTGCCCGACGCCGCCGGGCGCGACATGATCCATCGCGTCATCTATGACGAGCTCTGCCAGGGTATCGTCAGCGAAACCTCGAAGGTGGCCTATATCGCCGAGACCGAGCGCCTGCGCCGCGAAAAGGCCGCCGATAGCCTGATCATGGGCTGCACCGAGATCACCATGCTGATCGGGCAGCAGGATTTCGACATTCCGGTGTTCGACACGACACGCATCCACGCCGAGGCGGCGGTCGAGTTCGCGCTCGGTTGATGGCCTTCTTCTAAAGTTCGGGGAGCCATCTGGCGTGGGGTTTTTCCTCCGCTAGAATGCGCGGGAATTTCAAAACCGGCATTTCGAGGGGACAAGATGGATTTTGCGCTTCCATGGCCGACGAGCCAGGGCGAATGGCTGGCCTGGTCGAGCGCCGTCGTCACCGTGCTGCTCGGCCTTCTGTTTTTCTTGGCGCCGGGCGTGGCCTTCCGTGTCCTGCGCCTGCAGGTCAAACCGGAGAAGGCAGCGGCGATCGCCGAGGGGCGGGGCAGGATGTCTGGCTTCTATCTCGGCGTTGGCCTGTGCTGCATCCTCCTGGCGCAGCCGCTGGTTTACATGGCGCTCGGCTTCTCCTGGCTGTTCACCGCCTTCGGCCGCCTGCTGTCGATGATGTCGGATGGCGCCAACACGCCTTTCAATTGGGTTTCCATTGTGGTGGAATTGGCCTTGGCGGCATTGCCGCTCGCCTTTGCCTTCGGCTTTGTGCCCTGAATCCTTAGCTATTCCGGGGCGCGAGGCGGGACTCTTTCGCCAGATGCGACAATAGTGCCTGAAAACCATGCGGAACGACGCATTGCGGTCTTAAAATGCCTGTGCTAGACGGCAATCGACTTTCGGCCGGGGATAGCGGAAGCCGCGCCTCCGTGCTTGAAAAAATGCAGTAAGGTCAAAGATTTAGCCAGAGTTTTTGCTCGCGCCAACAATCTGCGGCCTGTCAGACAAGAGAAAAGACGGTCCGTGGCTCAATCGTCATCGCCAATCTCAGGTGTCGCAGAACGCTACGCGGGTTCGCTGTTCGAACTCGCGCTGCAGGCAAATTCCGTGGCCAAGGTCGAAGCCGACCTCAACAGTTTCGAGGCGATGCTCGCGGGCAGCGCCGACCTGACCCGGCTGATCAACAGCCCGGTGTTCTCCAGCGAGGACCAGGCCAAGGCTATCGCGGCAATCGCCGACAAGGCCGGGATTACCGGCCTCACCGGCAATTTCCTGCGCGTCGTGGCCCGCAACCGGCGCCTGTTCGCCGTGCCCGGCATGATCAGGGCATTCCGCCAGATCGCAGCCGAACATCGTGGCGAGACCGCCGCCGAAGTGACGTCGGCTCATGAGCTGACCGCGGCCCAGCAGACTGAACTCAAGGCGGCGCTGAAGAGCGTTGCCGGCAAGGACGTGGCCATTTCCGTCACCGTCGATCCGTCGCTGCTCGGCGGGCTGGTGGTCAAGATGGGCTCGCGCCAGATCGATACGTCGCTCAAAACCAAACTCAATTCGCTCAAGCTTGCACTGAAAGAGGTCGGCTGATGGACATCCGCGCCGCGGAAATTTCCGCAATTCTGAAAGACCAGATCAAGAATTTCGGCAAGGAGGCCGAGGTCTCCGAAGTTGGACAGGTGCTGTCCGTCGGTGACGGTATCGCCCGCGTCTATGGCCTCGACAATGTCCAGGCTGGCGAAATGGTCGAATTCCCCGGCGGCATCCGCGGCATGGCGCTCAACCTCGAAGCCGACAATGTCGGCGTCGTCATCTTCGGCGCCGACCGCGACATCAAGGAAGGCGACACCGTCAAGCGCACCGGCGCCATCGTCGACGTTCCAGTAGGTCCGGGCCTGCTCGGCCGCGTCGTCGACGCGCTCGGCAACCCGATCGACGGCAAGGGTCCGATCAAGGCGGTCGAACGCAAGCGCGTCGACGTCAAGGCGCCTGGCATCATTCCGCGCAAGTCGGTGCATGAGCCGATGTCGACCGGCCTCAAGGCCATCGATGCGCTGATCCCGGTCGGCCGCGGCCAGCGCGAGCTGGTCATCGGCGACCGTCAGACCGGCAAGACCGCCATCATCCTCGACACGATGCTCAACCAGAAGTCGGTGCACGACAACGGCCCCGAGAAGGAAAAGCTCTACTGCGTCTATGTCGCCGTCGGCCAGAAGCGCTCGACCGTCGCGCAGTTCGTCAAGGTGCTCGAAGAGCGCGGCGCGCTCGAATACTCGATCATCGTCGCCGCCACCGCGTCCGATCCGGCGCCGATGCAGTTCCTGGCGCCGTTCGCCGGCTGCACCATGGGCGAATATTTCCGCGACAACGGCATGCATGCGCTGATCAGCTACGACGATCTGTCGAAGCAGGCCGTCGCCTACCGCCAGATGTCGCTGCTGCTGCGCCGCCCGCCGGGCCGCGAAGCCTATCCGGGCGACGTCTTCTACCTGCACTCGCGCCTGCTCGAGCGCGCCGCGAAGCTCAATGACGATCTGGGCAATGGCTCGCTGACCGCCCTGCCGGTCATCGAAACGCAGGCCAACGACGTGTCGGCCTACATCCCGACCAACGTGATCTCGATCACCGACGGCCAGATCTTCCTTGAAACCAACCTGTTCTTCCAGGGTATCCGTCCGGCCGTCAACGTCGGCCTGTCGGTGTCGCGCGTCGGTTCGTCTGCGCAGATCAAGGCGATGAAGCAGGTTGCCGGCTCGATCAAGGGCGAGCTCGCGCAGTACCGCGAAATGGCGGCCTTCGCGCAGTTCGGCTCGGATCTCGACGCCGCCACGCAGCGCCTGCTCAACCGCGGATCGCGCCTGACCGAACTGCTGAAGCAGCCGCAGTTCTCGCCGCTGAAGACGGAAGAGCAAGTCGCGGTGATCTTCGCCGGCGTCAACGGCTATCTCGACAAGCTGCCGGTCAACCAGGTCGGCAAGTTCGAGCATGGCCTGCTCAGCCACATGCGTGCGGCGGGCAAGGACGTTCTCGACGCCATCCGCAAGGAAAAGGCACTGTCGGACGATCTGCGCGCCAAGCTGAAGGCCGAGATCGACGCCTTCGCCAAGACCTTCGCCTGAGCGAAGCGACAAGACGGGATCAGGTTTGAAGCATGCCTTCATTAAAAGACCTTCGTAACCGTATCGCCTCGGTCAAGGCGACGCAGAAGATCACCAAGGCGATGCAGATGGTCGCCGCGGCGAAGCTGCGCCGTGCGCAAGAGGCCGCGGAAGCGGCGCGCCCCTATTCGGAGCGCATGGGTTCCGTGCTGGCCAACATCACCCAGGCGATCGGCGGCGGCGGCGATGCTCCGGCGCTGATGACCGGTACCGGCAAGGACGACGTGCACCTGCTCGTCGTCTGCACCGCCGAGCGCGGCCTGTGCGGCGGCTTCAACTCGCAGATCGCCCGTCATGCCCGCGACCACATCCGCAGGCTTTTGGCCGACGGCAAGCAGGTCAAGATCATCTGCGTCGGCAAGAAGGGTTTCGATATCCTGCGCCGCGACTATGCCTCCATGATCCTCGAGCGCATCGATCTGCGCGAGGTCAAGACGCTCGGCTTCGTCAATGCGGACGCGATCGCCAAGAAGGTCATCCACCTCTTCGACGAGGGCGGCTTCGATATCTGCACGCTGTTCTATTCGCAGTTCAAGTCGGTGATCAGCCAGATCCCGACCGCGCAGCAGATCATCCCGGCAGGCGTCGCTTCGGCTCCGGCCGCGGCAAATGATGGTGGCAGTGCCGTCTATGAATATGAGCCGGAGCCGGGTGAAATCCTCTCCGACCTCATCCCGCGCAACATTTCCGTGCAGGTTTTCCGGGCGCTGCTCGAAAACGCGGCCGGCGAGATGGGTGCCAAGATGAGCGCCATGGACAATGCGACGCGCAACGCCGGCGACATGATCAACAAGCTGTCGATCACCTACAACCGTCAGCGGCAGGCGCAGATCACCAAGGAACTGATCGAAATCATTTCGGGCGCCGAGGCGCTCTAGGCGCGGTCCGGGGCCATTTGGCCCGCGACCGGACCGCGTGAGAAACAAAGGACGAAAAAGGGTAAAGACGATGGCGAAAGCAGCGACCCCCCAGAAGGCAACACCCAAGACGGCAGCCGCGAAGGCCGCAGTCCCCGCGAAGGCTGCAAAGGCTCCGGCGGCGGCCGCGAAGGCGGCTCCGGCCAAGGCCGCTTCGGCCAAGACACCGGCAGTGGCGAGCAAGGCAACCGGCGTTGTCGGCCAGGTCCGCCAGGTCATCGGCGCTGTCGTCGACGTCCAGTTCGGCGAACATTTGCCGGCGATCCTGAACGCGCTCGAGACGACCAATGTCGGCAACCGCCTGGTGCTCGAAGTTGCCCAGCATCTCGGTGAAAACACTGTGCGCTGCATCGCCATGGACTCCACCGAAGGCCTGGTGCGTGGCCAGGAAGTGCGCGACACCGGCGCGCCGATCACCGTGCCGGTCGGCCCGGGCATGCTCGGCCGCATCATCAACGTCATCGGCGAGCCGGTCGACGAAGCGGGCCCGGTCGACGCGATCGAGATGCGCTCCATCCACCAACCGGCTCCGACCTATGTCGAGCAGTCGACGGAAGCCCAGATCCTGATCACCGGCATCAAGGTGCTCGACCTGCTCGCGCCCTACGCCAAGGGCGGCAAGATCGGCCTGTTCGGCGGCGCCGGCGTCGGCAAGACCGTGCTGATCCAGGAACTGATCAACAACATCGCCAAGGCGCATGGCGGCTATTCGGTGTTCGCCGGCGTCGGCGAGCGCACCCGCGAGGGCAACGATCTCTATCACGAGTTCATCGAATCCGGCGTCAACAAGAAGGGCGGCGGCGAAGGCTCCAAGGCGGCCCTCGTCTATGGCCAGATGAACGAGCCGCCGGGCGCCCGCGCCCGCGTCGGCCTGACCGGCCTGACGGTCGCCGAATATTTCCGCGACCAGGGCCAGGACGTGCTGTTCTTCGTCGACAACATCTTCCGCTTCACGCAGGCGGGTTCGGAAGTGTCGGCTCTGCTCGGCCGCATTCCGTCGGCGGTTGGCTATCAGCCGACGCTCGCCACCGACATGGGCGCGCTGCAGGAACGCATCACCACCACCACCAAGGGCTCGATCACCTCGGTGCAGGCGATTTACGTGCCCGCCGACGACTTGACCGATCCGGCGCCGGCGACCTCGTTCGCTCACCTTGACGCGACGACGACGCTGAACCGCGCCATCGCCGAGAAGGGCATCTACCCCGCGGTCGATCCGCTGGATTCGACCTCGCGCATGCTCGACCCGATGGTTGTCGGCGAAGAGCATTACGGTGTCGCCCGCCAGGTGCAGTCGATCCTCCAGCGCTACAAGTCGCTGCAGGACATCATCGCCATCCTGGGCATGGACGAGCTGTCGGAAGAGGACAAGCAGACCGTGGCCCGCGCCCGCAAGATCGAGCGCTTCCTGTCGCAGCCGTTCTTCGTCGCCGAAGTGTTCACCGGCGCGCCGGGCAAGCTGGTCGACCTCGCCGACACCATCAAAGGCTTCAAGGGCCTTTGCAACGGCGACTACGATCACCTTCCGGAAGCCGCCTTCTACATGGTCGGCGGCATCGAGGAAGCGGTCGAGAAGGCACAGCGCCTCGCGGCTGAAGCGGCCTGATGACAGATAACGGACCCGAATACGCTCAAGGCGATCGGGTCCGGCTACTTCGGCTCAGCGATGAGTTCCTTTCGGATATGCCCGAGGATGACGTCGCAGAGCTAAACGCTCTCATCGGTCGAGAGTGGACTGTGGAGGAATGGCACGAAAAACTCGGTCAGTTGGAGATCACCAGCTCTCTGAGTGAAACGACAACCATACATTTTGTGTGGGTGCCGCCAGAATGGGTTGAACGGATACGATAATGGCTGAAGCTTTCAAATTCGAACTGGTTTCGCCGGAACGCCTGCTCGTTTCCGAGCAAGTCGAATCCGTCGTCATTCCGGGCGCCGAAGGCGAGATGACTGTCATGGCGCATCACGCGCCGGTCATGACCACAATCCAGCCGGGTGTCGTCACGGTGAAGACCGCTTCGGGCAGCGAAGAGCGCTATGTCGTGTTCGGCGGCTTTGCCGACATCGTTCCGGCCGGCTGCACGCTGCTGGCAGAATCGGCTGTCGCGGTCAAGGATGTCGACCGGGCCGATCTCGCGCGCCGCATCCAGGAAGCCAAGGAAGATGCCGCAGACGCCAAGGACGACCAGGCGCGCAGCAAGGCCGAACAGTTCCTCAGCCAGCTCACGACGCTGGAAGGCGCCATTCTGCCGGCCTGAAATCCACACCAATTGACTGACTGAAAAGCGGGGCCTGCCCCGCTTTTTCTATATTCCCAAGGCAGCGAAGGCCAGGGTCGGACCGTCCCGCCGCAGGTGGACGAGATGCACGGCCACCAGTTCAATCAGCGTCTGGCGTTCGGCGTGATCCCCAGCGAAGCCAGCCAGGTCGAACACCGCCGTTACGGTTTCGTTCGCCGGCAGTTGCTGGCTCAAAAGGGCTGTCAGCGACGCATCGATCGGATCGGTGAAATGGCCTTCCGGCAAGGTCTTACCCCGCGCCGCGCAGGCGGCGATCCAGGCGGCAATCACCAGCGTGAGATGCACAAATTCAGTGCCGGCTTCCATGCACTCCACGGCCGAAGCAACAATACGCTGCGGCAGTTTCTGGCTGCCGTCATTGGCGATTTGCGCCGTGCGGTGGGCGAGCGCGGTGTTGGAAAAACGCTCGGTGAGCTCAGCCGTGTAGGCCGATGTGTCGAGCCCGGCATCCTCGGGCAGGGTCGGGATGGCTTCGGCCCATAGCGCGTCGACGAACTGCCTTATCGCCGGATCGGCAAAGGCGCGGTCGACGGTGGCATGGCCGCTGAGCAGGCCGAGATAGGCGATGCCCGAGTGCGCGCCGTTGAGCAGCCTGAGCTTCATGTCCTCGAAGGGGGCGACATCGCCGACCATGGTGACGCCGAACTTTTCCCAGGACGGCCGGCCCGCCGGAAAATTGTCTTCGATGACCCATTGGCGGAAGGGCTCAGTCATGACCGGCCAGGCATCCTCGGCGCCGAGTTCGACGGCAATCCGCGCCCGGTCGGCGTCGGTGGTCGCCGGCACGATGCGGTCGACCATGCTGGAGGGGAACGCGACCTCGTCGGCGATATGGCCGGCGAGCCTGGTGCTGCTGTTTGCGTCCGGGCTGCCATCGCGCAATTGTGCGAACTCGATCAGCAGGTGATGCAGCGTTGCGCCATTGGCCGGCAGGTTGTCGCAGCAGAGCACGGTGAAAGGCGGTGTGCCGGCGGCACGCCGCCGGGCGAGCGCCTCGGTCAGAAAACCATGCGCGGTCCTTGGTCTTTGCGGATTTGCGAGATCGTGGACGATGTCGGGATGGGCGGCGTCCAGTCCGCCGCCCGCTGCCCTCAGATACGCCTTTTCCGTGATGGTCAGCGTGACGATGCGGGTGCGCGGATCGGACAGCGCGGCCAGCACCGCACCCGGATCTTCCGGCGCCACCAGCATCGAGCCGATCGAGCCGATGACGCGGAGTTCCTCCTCGCCGCTGCTGCGGACCGCCAGCGTGTAGAGCCCGTCCTGCGGCGCCAGCGCATCGCGCGTGTCGGGGCTGCGCAAGGAAACGCCGATGATACCCCAGTCCGTCTCGCCCGCCGTCAGGCAGTCGTCGACATAGGCTGCCTGATGGGCGCGATGGAAAGCGCCGACACCGAGATGCACGATGCCCGGGGTGACGCGGCTGCGATCATAAGAGGGGGGCGCGACCGAGGCCGGCAGCGCTTGTACCGTTGTGGCGGAGAGGCGTTTGGTAGTCGTGGCGCGGCTGGTCTGGTCGGATGGCATGGATGGCCTCGGCATGGGGTCGGCGAGCGGCGTAGCACCCGACCTCTTGCCACACAATGGCTCCAAAAGTCATCATACAACAATCCAGTTTTTGTATGTTGACATTATTTCCTGTCGATCCTACCGATAGCGCCTTCGGGAGGATCATCGTGGCACTGACCAATGCGGATTTGCTGTTTCCCGCCGAGGCGCATCCGCGCTCGATCGCCCGCGATCTCTATGCCGGGATCAAGGACCTGCCGCTGGTCAGCCCGCACGGCCACACCGATCCGCGCTGGTATGCGCTGAACGAGCCGTTCCCGGATCCGGCGCAACTGCTCATCGTGCCCGACCACTACATCTTCCGCATGCTGTGCAGCCAGGGCGTGCGGCTGGAGGATCTCGGCGTGCCGACCCTCGACGGCGGGCCGGTGGAAACCGACGGCAGGACGATCTGGCGGCGCTTTGCCGAGCACTATCATCTGTTTCGCGGCACGCCGACCCGGCTGTGGTTCGACCATGTGCTGGCGCATCTGTTCGGCATCGAAGAGCCATTGAGCGCGGAGACGGCTGACCGCCACTACGACACCATCGCGACCGTGCTGCAGTGGGAGAATTTCCGCCCGCGCGCTTTGTTCGAGCGCTTCAACATCGAGGTCATCGCGACGACCGAAGGCGCGCTCGACGATCTCAAATGGCACCAGATGATCCGCGACAGCGGCTGGGAGGGCCGTGTCGTCACCGCCTACCGGCCGGATGCGGTCGTCGATCCCGATTTCGAGGGGTTCTCGGCCAATCTCGACCGGCTCGGCGAGATCACCGGTTGCGACACCGGAACATGGGCCGGCTATCTCGACGCGCATCGCCAGCGGCGCGCCTTCTTCAAAAGCTTTGGCGCGACCTCGTCCGATCATGGCCATCCGACGGCCGACACCGCCAATCTCTCCGACGCGGCGGCGCAGGAGCTGTTCAGCCGCGTCCGCCGTGGCTCCGACGACGAGCGCGAGCGGAAGTTGTTCCGCGCCCAGATGCTGACCGAGATGGCCAAGATGAGCCGGGACGACGGGCTGGTGATGCAGATCCATCCCGGCTCCTGGCGCAATCATTCGCCCGACATTTTCCGGAAATTCGGCCGCGACAAGGGCTTCGATATCCCGACCCGGACCGACTACGTGACGGCGCTGAAGCCGCTGCTCGACTGCGTCGGGCTGGAGCGCGACCTGACAATCATCCTCTTCACGCTCGACGAGACCAGCTACGCGCGCGAACTGGCGCCGCTTGCCGGCGTCTATCCGGCGCTGAAGCTCGGGCCGGCCTGGTGGTTCCACGACAGCCCGGAAGGCATGCGCCGCTTCCGCGAGATGACGACGGAGACAGCCGGCTTCTACAACACCGTCGGCTTCAACGACGACACCCGTGCCTTTCCATCTATACCCGCCCGCCACGATTTGGCGCGTCGGGTCGACTGCGCGTTCCTGGCGCGCCTCGTCGCCGAGCACCGGCTGCGCGAGGACGAGGCGCATGGGCTGGCCAAGGAGCTTACCTACACGCTTGCCAAGAAGGCGTACCGGCTCTGAGCCGGTGGTTCTGATTTTTCAAGGGAGGAAGTCATGTTGCATTTTTCGAAATTGACGGCGGCCACATTCGCCTTCGGCTCGTTGCTGATAGGCATTGCCAACGCCGAGACCGTGCTGCGCTCGGCCGACACGCACCCCGACGGCTATCCGACCGTCGAGGCGGTGAAATACATGGGCGAGCTGATCAAGCAGCGCACCGACGGCCGCTATTCGGTCGAGGTCTATCATTCGGCGCAGCTCGGCGAGGAGAAGGACACGATCGAGCAGACGCAGACCGGCGTCATCGACCTCAACCGCGTCTCGATGGGACCGTTCAACGGCATCGTGCCGGAGACGGCGGTGCCGTCGCTGCCTTACATATTCCGTTCGGTCGACCACATGCGCCATGTCATGGACGGGCCGATCGGCGACGAGATCCTCAAGGCGTTCGAGGCGCATGACCTCGTCGGCCTGGCCTTCTACGATTCCGGCGCGCGGTCCTTCTACAACACCAAGAAGGATATCGCCTCGATGGCCGACATGAAGGGCATGAAGTTCCGTGTCATCCAGTCGGACGTATTCGTCGACATGGTCAATGCGCTGGGCGCCAACGCCACGCCGATGGCTTATGGCGAGGTCTATTCGGCCTTGCAGACAGGCGTCATCGACGGCGCCGAGAACAACTGGCCGAGCTTCGAATCGGCCAAGCACTACGAGGTCGCCAAGCACTATACGATGGACCAGCACCAGATCGTCCCGGAAGTGCTCGTCATGGCCAAGGCAAGTTGGGACAAGCTATCGCCGGAGGACCAGGCGATCGTGCGCCAGGCGGCCAAGGACAGCGTCGTCAAGATGCGCGAACTGTGGGACGCGCAGGAAAAGAAGTCGCGTGACATCGTCGAAGCCGCCGGCGTCAAGGTCAGCGAGATCGACAAGCAGCCGCTGATCGACGCGATGAAGCCGGTCTATGACAAGTATCTGTCAACGCCGGCGCTGAAGGACCTCGCCGCCCGCATCCAGGCGACGAAATAATGGAAGCCGGCGAACCGGGCGCGGCGCGGACTTCCGCGCCGCCGTCGAGCGAGGGTGGCTTGAAGGCGTTCTGGCTGGGCACCGAACGGCTGTTGGCACAGCTGTCGAGGCTCGCACTGTGGGTCAGCGGCGCCGGACTGACCCTGATGACGGTGATCATCTTCTGGCAGGTCTTCTCGCGCTATATCCTGAACAGTTCGCCAAGCTGGACCGAATCTTCAGCGGTGCTGTTGATGGGCTGGTTCATCTTCCTCGGTGCCGCTGTCGGCGTTCGCGAGCGCACGCATCTGGGCTTCGACGTGCTGCTCTATTTCCTGCCGCCTTCGGCCAAGGCGGTGCTGCGCAGCATTTCGGACGTCGTAGTGCTCGCCTTCGGCTTCGGCATGATCGTCTATGGTGTCCAGCTCGCCAGGCTGACCTGGAACACGGTGATGCCGTCGCTCGATCTCCCGGGTGGCGTCAGCTTCCTGCCGGTCGTCCTGGGCGGCGCACTTGTCTGCTTGTTCTCCCTGGAGCGGCTGGCCGGGCGCTTTGCCGGTCTGCCCGTCGATGCCGACCAATACGCCACGGGCGAGGAGGATCTCTAGATGGCCCTGACGGTCCTGTTCGGCACCTTCGTCTTCCTGCTCGTCATCGGCACGCCAATCGCGTTCTGCCTCGGTGTCGCCAGCTTCGCCACCGTGCTGGTGCTGGGCCTGCCGCCGCTTGTGGTGTTCCAGCGCCTCAACTCCGGCGTTTCCGTGTTTTCGCTGATGGCGATCCCGTTCTTCATCTTCGCCGGCGACCTGATGGTTCGTGGCGGCATCGCCGCCAGGCTGGTGGCGTTGGCCGGCTCGCTGGTCGGTCATTTGCGTGGCGGCCTGGGCCAGGTCAACATCGCCGCCTCGACCATGTTCGGCGGCATTTCCGGCTCGGCGGTGGCCGATGCATCGGCGGTCGGCGGGCTGATGATCCCGCAGATGAAGGCGCGCGGCTACGGCATCGACTATGCCGTCAACATCACCTCGGTCGGCGCCATCATCGCGCTGCTGATTCCGCCCTCGCACAACATGATCATCTATTCGATTTCGGCCGGGGGCCGGATCTCGATCGCCGACCTGTTCACCGCGGGCGTCATACCTGGCCTGCTGCTGGCACTGTCGCTGATGGTCACCGCCTACTGGGTCGCGAGCCGCCGCGGCTACCCGACCGAGCCGTTCGCCGGCTTCGGCCGGGCCCTGCAATTGCTCGTGACCGCCATCCCCGGCCTGGTCCTGATCGGCATCATCTTCGGCGGCGTGCGCTCCGGTATCTTCACCGCCACGGAAAGTTCCTGCATCGCCATCGTCTACGCCTTCCTGGTGACACTCATCATCTACCGTTCGATGAGCTGGAACGACTTCGTCGCCGCCACCAGCGCCGCGGTGCGCACCACGGCGATGGTGCTGATGATCATCGGCTGCGCCGCGGCCTTCGGCTGGCTGCTCGCCTATCTCAGGGTGCCGGCGGCGCTGGTCGCCTTCCTGCAGTCGGTGTCCGACAACAAGCTGGTCATCCTGCTGCTGATCAATGTGGTGCTCCTGATCCTCGGCACGTTCATGGACATGTCGCCGCTCATCATCATCACCACGCCGATCTTCCTGCCGGTTGTCATGGCCTATGGCGTCGACCCCGTGCATTTCGGCGTCATCCTGATCCTCAATCTCGGCATTGGCCTGTGCACGCCACCGGTCGGCGCGGTGCTGTTCGTCAGTTGCGCCATCGGCCGCATTCCGATCTGGACGGCGATGCGCTCGATCTGGCCCTTCTACGGGGCGGCCTTCGCCGTGTTGATGCTGGTCACCTACATTCCGGAAATCTCATTGTGGCTGCCAAGTCTTTTCCACTAGGGGGGCCTTTTCCACTAAGGGCCTTTTCCACTAACGGGTCCGTTCCATTAGGAGGTCACGTGTCCGATACCGTCGCCGACCTCAGGGTCGAAAGAAAACCAAAA
Source organism: Mesorhizobium sp. B283B1A (assembly GCF_020165735.1). Lineage (NCBI taxonomy): Bacteria > Pseudomonadati > Pseudomonadota > Alphaproteobacteria > Hyphomicrobiales > Phyllobacteriaceae > Mesorhizobium > Mesorhizobium sp. B283B1A. The sequence goes on along the minus strand of NZ_JAIUIQ010000012.1, from coordinate 96,147 downwards.
CTGTCGGAGACCGTCATCGCGGCGATCCGCAGGCAGTTGCAGGCGGGGGAAATCCTGCCCGGCCACAAATTGCCGACCGAAGGGCAGCTGACCGAGACCTTCGGCGTCAGCCGCACGGTCATCCGCGAGGCCCTGGCCAAGCTTGCCGCCGACGGCCTCGTCGAGCCGCGCCAGGGCGCCGGCGTCTTCGCCACCGAGCACATCTCGACGATGTTCGGGGCGCTCGCCGCCGACATGGGAGCCAAGGATTCGATCGCCCTCAACGTGCTCGAAGTGCGCCTGGCGATCGAGATCGAATCGGCTGGGCTCGCCGCCATCCGCCGCAACGCCGCACAGGAAGCGGCGATCCAGGAGGCCTTCTTCGAGTTCGAGCGGCTGCTGCTCGCCAGCGAGCCGACCGGGCCGGCCGATCTTGCCTTCCACCGCGCCATCGCCAGCGCCACCAACAATCCGTTCTATGTCGAAATGCTCGACGTGCTCGGCCGGCGCGCCATTCCGTGCGACGTGACCTCGCCCTGGTCGACCGAACTGGCGCAATCCGACTCTTACCAGCGCGGGCTGCAGCGCGAGCATCTGGTTATCCTGAACGCGATCACGTCGGGCGACGCCGAAGCCGCGCGCGAGGCGATGCGCAAGCACCTCACCGCCAGCCAGCAGCGCTACCGCGAGCGCCTGCACGCCAGGCAGGCTTTTTATGCCGATACGGTCAAGGCCGCCGGCGAATAACCCATTGCAAGTCAGGACATCCATGAGCCAGAGCCATACCGACTTCACCTCGCGTTTCGCCATCGATCCGGCCGCCGCCGCGACGATGGGAACCGATGAGCTGCGCCACAATTTCCATATCGAAAACCTGTTCCGGCCTGGCCGGGTCAGCCTGACCTACACCCATTACGACCGCATGATCGTCGGCGGCGCCGTGCCGGCCGGAGCGCCGCTGCCGTTGGACGCGATCAAGCCGACTGGGACGAAAAACTTTCTCGACCGCCGCGAGCTGATCGTCGTCAACATCGGCGGCGCCGGCAGCGTGAAAGCAGGCGGCCAATCCTTCGAATTGCAGACGCGCGACATGCTTTATCTCGGCATGGGCAGTAGCGACGTGTCGTTCGCCTCCGCCGAAAAGGACACGCCGGCGAAATTCTATCTGCTCAGCGCGCCGGCGCATCAGGCCCATCCCAGCCGGCTGATCCGCCTCGGCGACGCCAAGCGCCTCGATCTCGGCAGCAAGGAGGCCTGCAACGAGCGCTCGATCTTCCAGTTCATCCATGCCGAGGGAACAAAGACCTGCCAGCTCGTCGTCGGCATGACGCAGCTGGCGCCGGGCTCGATCTGGAACACCATGCCGTGCCATGTGCATGACCGGCGCATGGAGGCGTATCTCTATTTTGATCTGCCGGAGACGGCGCGGGTCTTCCACTTCATGGGCGAACCGGACGAGACACGCCACATCGTCATGCGCAACGAGGAGGCGGTGCTGTCGCCGGGCTGGTCGATCCACTCGGGCGCCGGCACCTCGAACTACTCCTTCATCTGGGCGATGGCCGGCGACAATGTCGACTATACCGACGTCGACCCGGTGGCGATGGACGATTTGCGGTGAGCGATTCCGCCTTCAGCCTGTCCGGCAAGCGCATCGCGGTCACCGGCGCCAACACCGGCATCGGCCAGGGCATCGCCATCTCGATTGCCCGTGCCGGCGGCGCGGTGGTCGGTGTCGGCCGCTCGTCGATGGATGATACGGCAGGCAGGATCGCCGCCCACGGCGGACAATTCGAGGCGGTGAAGGCAGATCTCGCCGACACGGCCGCGGCAGGGCCATTGCTGGACCGGGTCTGGGAAGAAAACGGGCCGCTCGACGGGCTGGTCAACAATGCCGGCATCATCCGGCGCGCCGACGCCGTCGATCTGAGCGAAAGCGATTGGGACGACGTCATGGACGTCAATTTGAAGACCGCCTTCCTGCTTTGCCAGTCCTTCGCCAGGCGCGTCCTTGCCGGCGGGCGCCGGGGCAGGATCGTCAACATCGCCTCGGTGCTGAGTTTCCAGGGCGGCATCCGTGTTGCGTCCTACACGGCCTCTAAACATGGCGTGCTCGGCATCACCCGGCTGCTTGCCTGCGAATGGGCATCGAAGGGCATCAACGTCAACGCCATCGCGCCGGGGTATATCGAGACCAACAACACGCAAGCGCTGCGCGCCGACGCCGACCGTAGCGCCGCCATACTGGGACGCATCCCGGCCGGCCGCTGGGGCGAACCGGGAGACATCGGCGACGCCGCCGTCTTCCTGCTGGCACCGGCATCGAACTACATGCATGGCGCGGTGGTGCCGGTGGATGGCGGCTGGCTGGCGCGATAGCCAAGGAGACAAACGATGACCAAGCCGAAGATTTTCGCCCATGCCGGCGAAGCTGCGTGGACGCCGACGCCGGACGGCAACAGGCGGCGCGTTCTGCTCCATACCGACGAGCTGATGTTGGTTGAGTTCGGCTTCGACAAAGGCGGCATCGGCGCCCTGCATTCGCACCCGCATGTCCAGGCAAGCTATGTCGCCGAGGGTCGTTTCGAGGTGACGATCGATGGCCGTACCGAGATCGTCGCGATGGGCGGCAGTTTCATCGTGCCATCCGGCCTGGTGCACGGCGTCAAGGCACTGGAAGCAGGGCGGCTGGTCGACAGCTTCACGCCCCACAGGGCCGATTTCCTCGCCTGATCGAGCGGAATCAATACCTGCCAAAGGCGCCCGCGCCGCTTTGCTCCAGCCCATCTCGCAAAGGAAAAGCCCGCACCCCTCCGGAGAGGCGCGGGGCCCCCATCGATGGAGGTGGCCAGTGAATCGTCACTTCTTACTCGGATCTTCCGCCGGGTTGACGTAGGTGATCGCGAAGGGCCCCTCGCCATGAACCTGGACAATCGTATCGCTCGTCGTCCAAGCGAAGTGGTTCATTCCAGCCGGGGCAACGCCGAAACCGCCATCCGTCAGTTCGATGCCCTTCGCCTCATCGAGCTTGTCACCCATTCCGATATGAAAGTTGCCGGAAATCACCGTCACGTATTCCGAGGTAGGGTGGTTGTGCGCGGGAATTTTGTAGCCTGCGGGCATCTTCAGCCGCAGCACATAGATGCCGTCCTTTGACGGATCGCCGGCAACAACCGCGAACTGTGCGCCAGCTGGAAGGGCGGCAGGAGCAGGACCCCATTTGATGCCGTCGGCATTCATAGGCATATCATCAGCAAGCAGGGGCGCTGTTCCAGCCAGCAGAAGTGCAAGTGTGCAGGCTAATTTCAACATCCTGGTGTCTCCATTGGTTTGCAGAAAGTCTTTTTGCCAAGCTGGAGGTTGATAAGATCGCGCATCGGGTGATGCGGGATTAATCTGTCGAGCTGCAGCGTTCTGGAGGTGTAGCCGCCAGACTTCAGGTTCAGCAATGACTGCAACATCGGATTTACATACAGGGACGCCGGACCATGGGCCGGATCTGCTGTCGGAAATGCTGAAAGCCGTAAGGCTGACCGGCTCCGTCTTTCTGAACGCCTGCTTCAGCGCGCCGTTCGGCGTCGTGGCCCCGAAATACTATGACCCGGTCAGCCCCATGGCCTGCCTGCGCCACATAAGCATTTTCCATTTCATCGTAGCGGGCAACTGCACTTTCGAAGCCGCAAATGGCGAGCGGCGAGAAGTCGCTGCTGGCGATCTGCTGTTCCTGCCATTCGCTGGCCATCACAGGTTTTGGAAGGGTGAGCCGCTGGTGATGGCTGCGGCCGGAGAAATTGTGCAGCCCGGTCGGATCGAGGGAATGTGGACCGTCAACTACGGCGGCGGCGGTGACGAGTTGCGCATGATCTGCGGCTTCCTCGAGTCTTCGGAATTCCTGTTCGCGCCGGTGTTCCGCACGCTTCCGGCGCTCATCGTAGAGAAGATGTCGGAGAACAAAGTAGGCGCCCTGATCGCTTCGACGGTGCGGGAAATCGATTTGCATGTCGAGGCGGCGGCGCCGGGTTCACAGGCGATGCTTGGAAGGCTCATGGAGCTTCTGTTCGTCGAACTGCTGAGGCGCCATGTTGCCCGGCTTCCACCCGGCTCAAAGGGTTGGTTCGCCGCGCTGAACGATCCGATTGTCGGGAGGACGTTGCAGCTTCTCCACGCCGATCCAGCGCGCCATTGGACCGTCGGTCAGATTGCCGACAAGGTTGGCTCATCGCGCACGATCGTTGCGGAGCGGTTCAACGCGCTGCTCGGCCGCCCGCCGATCGAATACCTGACGGGTTGGAGGATTCAACTGGCTGGCGAGCGCCTGCGTTTCGGCCATGAAAGTCTCGCAAGTATCGCTGCCGGCGTGGGGTATCAATCCGAGGCCGCATTCAGTCGCGCCTTCAAACGCGTCACCGGGATCACACCAGGAAAATGGCGAGAACGGACCGGCCGCCGTGCAGGTTTTGCCTTAGAATCCGCTTCGTCTTAGGCCGCTTCGAGGCGATCATCGATGGCAGGACAGAAAATCCTCGAGACCGCCAGCGGCGGAAGCGGGCCGGCTTGGCGACGGTTTTTCAAAAATGAAAACCCGCGCCCCAAGGAGCGCGGGTTTGTTGCCTGGGCGCTTGTGGCGCCGCGGTACTCAAGACATCACCGCAGGATTGGAAACCTGCCGAATGATGGTGAATATAAACTTAATGCGCGGAGATCACGGCGTTTGATCAGGTGATCCGCTGAAGCAGGCCGAAAAGCCGTTCGAACGTCTTGCCGTAGGGCGGGCGCAGCAGGGAGCCCGCGCTCAGGCGCGACTGCAGGAAGACCGGTTTCTCCTTGCTGAAGGTGCGGAAGCCCCATTGCCCGTGATAAGCACCCATGCCGCTGGCGCCGACACCACCGAAGGGCTGGTTCTCCTGCACCAGATGCAGCATGCAGTCGTTGATGGTGACACCGCCGGCGACGGTTTCGTGCAGGATGCGCTGGCGGTTGCCTCTGTCACGCCCGAACCAGTAGAGCGCCAACGGGCGGTCGGCCCGGTTCACGTGGTCGATCGCCTCGTCGATGGTGGCGTATTCGACGATCGGCAGCACCGGCCCGAAGATCTCCTCGCGCATCAGCCGCATGTCCGGGCTGGCATTGCTGACCAGTGTCGGCAGGAGCTTGCGGCTGGTGCCGAGATCTTCGCCGGCCGGGTTGATTTCGGTGACATCGGCGCCGGCATCGCGGGCCTCGGCGATCATGTCGCGCAGGCGCTGGTAATGCCGGTCGCTGATGATGGCGGTATAGTCGGGATTGTCGCGCAAGGAGGGGTAGAGCCGCGCGATCGCCGTTGCGAGCTTGGCGGCGACCGTGCTTGCCTGTCCCTTGGGCACCAGCAGATAGTCCGGCGCGATGCAGGTCTGTCCGGCATTCAACAGCTTGCCGTAGGCGATGCTGGACGCCGCCGCGTCGAAGTCGCAGGACGGATCGAAGATCGCCGGCGACTTGCCGCCGAGTTCGAGCGTGACCGGTGTCAGGTTGGCGGCGGCCGCGATCGCCACTTGGCGGCCGACCGCGGTCGAGCCGGTGAACAGCAGATGATCGAAAGGCATCGACACGAATGCCCTCCCCATTTCGGCATCGCCGGTGATGACGCTGAGCTCATCCGGGGCGAAATGCTCGCCGGCCAGCCTGGCCAGCAGCTCCGAGAAAGCAGGCGTCAGTTCGGACGGCTTGACGAGCACGCGGTTGCCGGCGGCAAGGGCTGCCGTCACTGGCGCGACGGCAAGTTGAAAAGGATAATTCCAGGGCGAGACGATGCCGACGACACCGAGCGGCTGCGCGACGAGGCGGTTCTTGCCCGGCAGGAACGGCAAGGTGGTGGCGACACGGCGCTCCCGCATCCAGCCTTTCAGGTGGGACAGGGCGTGGCGGATACCGGCACGCACGACAAACAGTTCGGCAAGGCGCGTCTCGTGCGTCGAGCGGCCGCCAAAGTCGATGTCGATCGCCGCGCAGATGTCGGCTTCATGCCGCTCGGTCAGCGCCAGCAGGCGTTGCAGGCGGTCCTTGCGGATGTCGATATCGGGAAAGGGCTGCTTCTCGAAGGCGGCACGCTGCAGCTGGAACCGCTCGCCGAGGATGTCCTGTCTCACCTGCAGCATCGTGCCCTCCCTGGCTCGCCTGACCAAGCTTACATCCTAGCGCGTGAAGGAATCCAGCTGGGTGCAGGTGTCGCAGGGGAAGGTGTTCGTGACCGATCGTTGCCGGGGACAACCCTGAAGCTCTTGCGTGTGGGGACAATCTAATGCATCCTATGCGAGAACAAGCGAGGTTACCATGAGCTGCAGATGAGTCGTTTGGACGACGCCTCAGTCGATATGCTGCATGGGCGCGCAACGGACAAAGATTGCGGACAGACCAGGGGGGCGGATATGAACGCAAAACATCACATGCTGGCGGTGGCGGCCATTTTCTTTGTGACGGGTGCGATCGGGACTATATCCTCGATTGCTCTGCTGATGTTTGGGCAGTCACCGAATATCGTCAGCGCCATCTCGAGTGTGGCCTATGTCATCGGCGCGTACTACTTCCTGAAGGGATCGCGACCCGCGAAAATTTTCCTTGCAGCGATGGCTGCTCTTGCGACCCTGCTCGAGGGAGTGCTTGGAATAGCTGTCGTCGCACATGGCCAAATGGCGTTCGGGCTGCTTATTCTGCTGCTGGCGGCACTCACCGCTTATTGCTTTTGCATGCTGCAGTTCTCGAAAGCCCTCAATGCCGAGTTCGATCGCCGATCCGAGGCTTATCGGCTGAAGAAGGAAAAGGCGGCTCGGCGCTTCTATGAAGAACTGGAGCAAGGCGGCAGCCGGGAATGATGCCAGCGGCTGCGGGCGGCCTGCAAACTATCGTCGCAAGGCAATCGCCGTTGCGGGCCTATGTGAGCGCGCGTTGCATGATGATGGTGCGCTCTTCGCCGTGGTAGCTGTCGCGCACGGCCCTGAAGCCTAGCCTGACGTAAGGCTTCGGCTGTAAGGGATGACGGGACAGTCAGCAGCTTCATCCCGCCTTTTCGCGCGGCCAGTTCGCTCTCGGCCATCAGTCGCCTGCCAACGCCTTGTCCCTGGACATCGGGAGCGACGAACACAGTTCTGATCACCTCTCCGTCGAGGCTGGCGGTTCCGACGATGCGGCCGGCGATCGTGGCGACAAAGACGTCACGCTTGCCCATCAATTCCAGCACGGCGGACGGACTGAAGCTCGGCTCCACTCGCGCGATGATCTCAGGCTAATAGTCCCTGACATTGCTCTCGCGCAAGGCGCGCAGGATCACCGCGCTGATGTCCTCGGCATCGCTTTTTCGGGCAACGCGAACCTTGCACGTCATGACGGCTTGTGGCGGCTCTCCACGGACTGTCTCCGTCCCTTGTAAACAAGGCGAGGCCGGCTTCTCAGCCATGCGGTCTCGCGGGTTCCTGCGAAGGGGCGTTGTGGTTGCCTGACGGCTGCGCTACTCCAGGGCATCGAAAGGAGAGCATTTTGACCGGTTTCCACATCCTCTCCAATCTCCGAAAAATCGCTTCCGATCCGGTGTCCGCCTGATGCCGGCACAGGCTGCGAGCATGCGGGCCGAGGATCCCAAGCGGCGTGTCCTGAAGGACGTGTTCGGCTTCGACGATTTCCGGCCCGGCCAGGCCGATGTCATGGACGCGCTGCTCGGCGGGCGCCATGTGCTGGCCGTGATGCCGACGGGGGCGGGCAAGTCGCTTTGCTACCAGGTGCCGGCGCTGGTCCTGGGCGGGCTCACCATCGTCGTTTCGCCGTTGGTGGCGCTGATGCAGGATCAGGTCGCCGCCTTGCGGTTGGCAGGCGTTGCCGCCGACACGATCAATTCCTCGCTCGACCGCGACGCCAATGTCGCGGCCTGGCGCCGCGTGGCTTCGGGCCAGACGCGGCTGCTTTACCTGGCGCCGGAGCGGCTGATGACCGAGCGCATGCTCGAGGCGCTCGCCAGGCTCGACGTCAGCCTGATCGCGATCGACGAGGCGCATTGCATTTCACAATGGGGCCCGGCGTTCCGGCGCGAATATGAGGATTTGTCGCGGCTGCGCGGCATTTTTGCGAAAGTGCCGATCATCGCCGTGACGGCGACCGCGGATGAGAGTACGCGCACCGACATCGCCGTCCGGCTGTTCGCCGAGCGTGTCGAAACGCTGGTGCTGGGTTTCGACCGGCCAAACATCAAGCTCGCCATCGCGGCCAAGCAGGACAGCAAGTGCCAGCTGCTCAACTTCATCGAGCGGCATCCCGGCCGCAGCGGCATCGTCTATTGCCTGTCGCGCAAGAAGACGGAGGAGATGGCGGCTTTCCTGGAGAAGAACGGCGTCACCGCGCTCGCCTATCATGCCGGCATGAGCAAGGACGCGCGTGAAGCGAACCAAAACGCGTTCATGACGCTCTCGGGCGTCGTCATGGTGGCGACCATCGCCTTCGGCATGGGCATCGACAAGCCGGATGTCGCCTATGTCTTCCACACCGATATGCCGGGCAGCCTCGAAGCCTATTATCAGGAGATCGGCCGCGCCGGCCGCGACGGGCGTGAGGCCGAGGCGCATATGCTGTTCGGCCTTGGCGACATCCGCATGCGCAGGCTGTTCATCGACGACGAGGATGCGTCGCCCGAGCACAAGAGGCGCTCGCATCGCCGGCTCGACACGCTGATCGGTTATTGCGAGACGGCGCAATGCCGCCGCCAGGTGCTGCTCGGCTATTTCGGCGAGGAGGCGCAGCCTTGCGGCAATTGCGACAATTGCCTCGACCAGGTGCCGCGCGCCGATGGCGCCGCCGAGGCGCGCATCATCCTGGCCGCGGTCGCGCAAAGCGGCGAACGCTTCGGCGCCGCCCATGTCATCGACATCCTGACCGGCCATGAAACCGAGAAGGTGCTGGCCAGGGGCCATGAAAAGCTCGCCGGCTTCGGCAGCGGCGTGGCGCACAAGAAGGATTTCTGGATGTCGCTGATCCGCCAGCTTGTCGCGGGCGGTTTCCTGGAACCGGACCCGAGCGGCCATGGCGGCCTCGCCATCGCCGAGAAGGGCCATGCGCTTGGCCGGGGCGAGGTGGCGTTCCACTACCGCGTCGAGGTGCGCGGCCGAGCCTTGCGCAAGATGCGGGCGGTCGAGGCTTCGGGTGCCGAAGGCGTCGATGCTTCGTTGCTTGCCACGCTCAAATCCGTGCGGCTGCGATTGGCGAAGGAGCGCCAGGTGCCGGCCTATGTGGTGTTTTCCGACCGCACGCTGATCGACATGGCCGAGCGCTGCCCGCGCGACCTCGACGCCTTCGCCGAAGTGAATGGCGTGGGGGCGGCGAAGCTCAAGGAGTTCGGCCAGGCTTTTCTCGCGGCAATCGTGGCGCATCAGTCCGATGGGTCGGCCTGAACGCCCTCACCAAATCCTTTGCCGGCAATCGTCACATCTGTATCGACATGCCGCCATCGACGGTCAGGACATGCCCGTTGACGAAAGACGCGGCGTCGCTGGCGAGGAAGAGTGCGGCGCCGGCAATTTCCCGCGGCCGCCCGCAGCGCTGCAGCGGAACCCGCTGGCGGGCGAAGGCAACCAAATCGGGGTCTGCCGCCATCGCGGCATTGGTCTCGGTGGTGAACATGCCTGGCGCGATGGCGTTGCTGGTCACGCCGTGCACGAATCCGATGTCCGACGACGCTGTTTTTTCTGATTGCGCCGCTTTTTTCGGCGCGTCGGTCCAAGAAACACGAAATGTGGGAGGAAACAGGGTCGGTTCGGCGGATGCCAAAGGGCGGCCGGTCTTCGACGCCAGGCAAACGGCGACTATGTGAAATCGGTTACGGAAGACCGGTGCCGGGCACTTTACACAGCCGCATGCAGAACATGCCGCTCGTGACGGTCGCCTTCGTATCAGTGCTCGGCATGGCGGTTCCAGGGCCGGATGTCGTGCTGGCCATCACCAACGGCTCACGCTACGGCGTCAGGAACGCCTTCATCGCCATGGCCGGCGTGGTGCTTTCCGACTTCGTCCTCATCTGCGTGGTTGGGCTCGGCTTCGGCGCGCTTCTGCTGGCCTCGGAACTCTATCTCTCCGCGCTCAGGATGGTTGGCGCCGGCTATCTGCTGTTCGTCGCGGTCCGCACGCTCCGCATCTCCACCGCGTCCCGACCTGCAATCGATCCCGCCATTCTCCAAAAGACCCAGTCGACCAAGGCCCTCATTCTGCGTTGCTTCGTGGTGGCGGTCACGAACCCCGAGGCTTGGCTGTTTTTCCCCGCCATCCTGCCACCCTTTGTCGACACCAATGAGCCGATTGCGATGCAATATGCCGTTCTGGCCATCATCATCGCAGTGGCGGATGTCTTGGTGCTGATGCTCTACGCGACCCTTGGCTCACGGGCGGTCAAGCTCCTGGCCGGCCCCAACGCCGTGTGGATAGATCGATTCTATGGTCTTGCCCTGCTCGTTCTTTCGAGCGTTCTCATCCTGCAGGCCCTGGGCCATCTTTGAGGTGGCGCCGAGGCGACCCGATGGAATGGCGGGCCGAGAACGACGAAACGGAGAACTATAGCTACTCTATTCCTCTCCATTGCCCTCCCTAGCCGTCGAGACCCCAAAGATCCGGGTTCCGTTTGAAATACTCAGTCAGCATTTCGGTGAGCACCCGCACTTTCCGCGTGGGATGCTGACCCGGCGGGCGGACGACATACGCGGCCCCCGGCGGTACCGGATAGCGCTTCATGATCGGGACCAGCGCGCCCGAGGCGACATAGTCATATGTGATGCAATCGGGGAGCCAGGCGATGCCGAGACCTGCCGCCGCCGCCGCGGCAAGCGCCGTGGCGCTGTCGGCCTTGAACCTGCCCTGCGGCTGAACCGTAACAATCCTGCCGCCATCCATGAACTGCCAGCCTTCCGTTCCCTGCATCAGGGCCTGATGGGCGATGAGTTCATCCGGGGTCTCAGGTGATCCGTGTAGCTCGATATAATCCGGGCTTGCGACAAGCTTTCCATGGATCGGCCCGACGCGTTTCGCGATCAGGTTGGAGTCCTGAAGATAGGCGCCGCGGATCGCACAATCGAAACCCTCCGCGATGAGATCGACGAACCGATCGCTGTAGGAGGTATGGATGTGAAGTCTTGGATGCAGACGCGCCATTTCCGCCAGCACGGGGGCGAAGTGGGTCGCCCCGAAAGTAAGCGGCATTGCGACCCTCAAACGACCGCGCAACTCGCCGGTGGGGAGGATCGTTTCCCTGGCGGTATCGATCTCGGCGCTGGCCCGGGCCGCATGGTCCCTGAACGTGATTCCCGCTTCCGTGAGTGCCGCGCCGCGGGTTGTTCGTGCAAGGAGCTGGACGCCAAGCTCGGCTTCGATCCTAAAGAGCCGCCGGCTGACGATTGACTTGGAGACGCCGAGCCGGCGTGCGGCGGCCGATACGCCCCCTGCATCGGCCACTGCGACGAATGTCTGCAGGTCTTCGATGTCCATCCAGCGTTCCTCATTTCGCGACACAGCTTGCCTGAATGTGACACTACCGCATCACCAAGAGGAACAGCAAATTGCGTCCAGGCAACGTCGCCCGCCAGCGCATGTCTCCCGTGAACCTATTGCCGTCCATGGCGGCAGAGAAAGGAAGTCTTGATGACCCCTCGCAACGGCCTCGATTCGCTTCTTCGTCCTGAAGATTCGGTCCTCGTTCTGATCGATCACCAACCTTATCAGCTCGCAAACCTGAACAGCCACGATCCGCACATGGTGGTGAACAACACGACCGCGCTGGCGAAGCTGGCAAAAGCCTTCAATGTTCCGACCATTCTCACCAGCGTGATCGCGGCGCGCGGTGGACTGCTCTTCAAGCAGGTCACCGACGTATTTCCGGACCAGGAAGTCATCGATCGCACCTGGGTGAACACCTGGCAGGACGAGAATGTGGTGAACGTCGTCAAGGCGACCGGCCGCAAGCAACTGATCATCGCCGGCCTGTGGACCGAGGTTTGCGTCGCAATGCCTGTGATCCAGGCAGCCGGCGAAGGCTGGGACGTGACCGTGATCACCGACGCATCGGGCGGGATTTCGAAGGAGTCTCACGAAGTTGCCATCCAGCGAATGATCGCGGCCGGCGCGAACGTGATGACCGTGATGGCGCTCGCTGGCGAATGGCAACGCGATTGGGCGCGCACCGAGCATGTCGAGGAGCTGACCGAGATTCTCATCCAGCACTTCGGCGGCAGCGGCATCGCGTATCTTTGGGAGCAGCAGCTTCTCAACACGCCAGTAGCCGGCTGATCCCGGCCGGCATGGCGGTGAGGGCCGGAATCGATCCGTTGCCGACCCTCGCCTCCCAGGGAAGCCTTCTGCCGAAACAAATCCGCTCATGTGCGGCGATTGCGTGTGATCCCACCCGCCGCCTTTGAATAACTCGCGGAGTTCCTCGATGCCTCCCACCTTCACCCTTGGCCTGCATCATGCTCTGGTGTCGGCTCCACGCTGATGTAGCTCTCGCGGAGACCCCGCGAATCGTTGAAACTGATGTCCTCCGGCATCCGGTCTGAGCGGCAATGAGCGAATATCAATACTACGAGTTCCAGGCGATCGATCAACCGCTCAGCGTCGCGGATCGCGCGGCCCTGCGGGATCTGTCGACACGGGCGCGGATCACGGCCACCAGCTTCATCAATTTCTATGAATGGGGTGACTTCAAGGGCGATCCGGACGAGCTCATGGAGCGCTGTTTCGATCTTCATCTTTACCTGGCGAACTGGGGCTCACGCCGCTTGATGATGAAGCTGCCGGCCCGGCTGGTCGACCGGAAGCGTCTCTGCGCCTTTTTCGAGGGGACCGACGGCGTCTCACTCAGGATGGTCGGCGAGAACGTCATTTTGAGTGTCTCCCGCGACGAATTGGAGCTCGAGGATTGGGGCGACGACGAGCGTTGGCTAACAGCCATGGGACCGCTTCGGGCGGACCTGCTCTCAGGCGACCTCCGGCTTTTCTATCTGCTTTGGCTGATGGCTGCCGAAATGGAGGCGATCGAGCCCAATGAGCCGGAACCGATGTCGGGCATCGGACCGTTGACAGATGCGCTCGAAGCGTTTGCCCGGTTCTTCGGCATCGACTACGATCTTGTCCAGGCAGCGACGGAGCGAAGTGCTGCCGCTGATCGGGACGGCGCTTCGCCAGATATGGTTCAACGGACAATCACCGCGATGACCGATGCCGAGAAAACCGGACTGCTGGTGAGAGTTTTCGATGGCGAGCCGCATGCGTCGGCGGAACTGCGCGCCATGGTCCGGGCGCGCTTGCAGCCCCCGGCCGCGGTCGCCGTTCCACGCACAATGGCTGAATTGCAAGCCAGGGCACGTGAAATCCGTCTTGCCCGTGAGCACCGTGAGGCAGAGTTGGCGGAGATGCAGCGGCGACTTCAGGCGGAAGCGGCCGAGAAGGCCCGCCAAGTTCGGCTTGAAGGCATTCTCCGCCGAGGGGAAGAAAACGTATGGAGGGATGTCGAGGATGAAATCGCGCGTCGCAACCCCGCCGGCTATGACAAGGCGGTGGCTCTTCTTTCGGATCTTCTGGCGCTTGCAGAAAAACAGGGTGCGACAGAGGAATTTCATCTCCGGCTTCAATCGATCCGGGAACGCCACGCTGGCAAGGGCCGCTTCATCGAACGTCTGGGGATCGCCGCCCTCCTACGCTGAAGCTTCGGAGGGCATCCCGCTTCGCGCGACCGGCGCACCAAATCCTGCGAAGCTCGAAGAGCGAAGCAGGATGGCGGAGAGGGAGGGATTCGAACCCCCGATGGGCTTGCACCCATGCCGCATTTCGAGTGCGGTGCATTCGACCACTCTGCCACCTCTCCGCGGTCATGGTCGGCCGTTGCCGGCGCGGCGCACTAGATAACGGCTGAACGGACAGGTTACAAGGCCAAATCCGCGGGGAAATTCAGCTTGCCGTCCGGGTCCGGCCGGGATCGAGATCATCCGTCCCCGGCAGCCGATGCCAGCCGGTACGCCAGGGCCAAGGAATCGGGCCGTTTGCCTTGACTCGCGCTCAACCTTCGGTTAGGGACAGCGCGCAATCGGCGTGGAGGGTTTTTCCGCGCCGCTTGTTTTTTGAACCCGCAGACTGACAAAAAGACGGCCGAACCGCCAGAGGCGGTTCATCAAGGCCGACCGAACAGCGAAAGGCAAAAAATGTTCGCAGTCATCAAAACGGGCGGCAAGCAGTATCGCGTCGCCGCCAACGATCTCCTGAAGATCGAAAAAGTCGAAGCCAATGTCGGCGATATCGTCGAGATCGGCCACGTGCTCGCGCATGGCGAGGGCGAAAACGTCACGTTCGGCGCGCCGTTCGTCGATGGCGCTCTGGTCACGGCGGAAGTCGTCGAGCAGGGCAAGAACCGCACGGTCATCGCTTTCAAGAAGCGCCGCCGTCAGAATTCGCGCCGCAAGATCGGCCATCGCCAGCTTTTGACCACCGTGCGGATCTCCGAGATCCTGCTGGGTGGCGCAAAGCCGACGAAGACGGCAGCGGTGAAGGCGCCGAAGAAGGAAGCCAAGGCCGAACTGGCCTCCGAGGCAAAGGCCGAGGCCGCGCCGAAGGAAGCCAAGGCCAAGAAGGAAGCTGCTCCGAAGGACGACGCAAACGCCGAGACCGCCGCCGCGCCGCTGTTCAAGGCGCCGAAGGGCGAGCCGGACGATTTGACCGTGATCAAGGGCATCGGCCCGGTCGCCGCCAAGGATCTCGCCGAGCAGGGCATCATCACCTTCGCGCAGCTCGCCAAGCTGACCGAAAAGGATGTCGCCAAGATCGACGAGCACATGCCGTTCAGCGCCGACCAGATCAAGGACTGGCGCGAACAGGCCAAGGAACTGGCGAAGAAGTAATTTTTCTGGCGACTGGGTCGCCGGATCGGACTTGAAACGGAACGCGAACGCGTTCATAAGGCCTTTTAGGCGCCTTGCGGCGCAACGGAGTTAGTTAGATGGCACACAAGAAAGCTGGCGGCTCGTCGCGCAACGGTCGCGACTCGCATTCCAAGCGTCTGGGCGTGAAGAAGTTCGGCGGCGAAGCCGTCATCCCGGGCAACATCATCATTCGTCAACGCGGCACGACCTGGCATCCCGGCGTCAATGTCGGCATGGGCACGGATCATACGCTTTTCGCGCTCGAATCCGGCGCCGTGATGTTCAACAAGAAAGCCAACGGCCGAACCTACGTATCGGTCAATCCGATTACCAAAGCCGCGGAGTAGCCGGTTCCGCACTAGAACACCGGCGCCCATCTCGGGAACCGGTGTCTGGCAAAACCAGGAAAAGGATCAGGGGAGATGGGTTTCCATCTCCCCTTTTTCTTGTGCCTGGAGGACTTTCAATGGTTGCCGAAGCGGAAGACACCGACGACGAAAGTTACGCGATAGACTGCCCGGTGCTGGTCACCGAGCGGCTGGTGATGCGGGCGCCCTGTGAAAGCGATGTCGCGCAACTGGTGGAGCTTGCCGACAACCGCCATGTCGCCGAAATGCTGGCGCGCATGCCGCACCCCTATGGCGAGGCCGAGGCACGCGCCTTCCTCGCCATGACCAAGTCGCGTCGCGCAGGCATCGTCTATGCCCTGACGCTGGCCGGCACCGACACTTTCGTCGGCTGCGCGGGCTTGAACACCACCGATCGCGGGCTGGAACTCGGCTACTGGATCGGCGAACCCTGTTGGAAGAAGGGCTATGCGACGGAAGCCGCTCACGCGCTGGTCGACCTCGCCTTCCAGAAGACCTCGATCCAGGTGTTGCATGCCTCGACACGGGTCATCAATCCGGCCTCGCGCCGGGTCATCCACAAATGCGGTTTCCAGTATGCCGGCCAGGGAATGTTGAACTCGATCGTCGCCGGCCAGGTGCCGGTCGAGCGCTACCGGCTGGATCGCAAGACCTGGATCAGCCTGCGGAACTGGGTGCATTTCTAGATGGGGCGATATTCAGGTGAGGCCGGCCTGCAAACGATGGTTTTCTGCGCTTCCGGTGCTCACGGACTTCATGTCCGCTCCGCTCCGGTTCTCGGAAACCATCGTTTTCGACTCGGCCTGACCTGAATCTCGCCCCATCTCGGCGCGTGCCGCAAACCAAAGGTTTTGAACGAAGCCTAAGTCAGCCCAGTTCGGCCCAGACGGGCAAATGGTCCGAGCCAACCGCTTGGCGGTCGACCCACAGGCGCCTCAGGGATCGGGCAAGCGAGGCGCTGGTGAAGACGTAATCGATGCGCTTGTGGCGGCTGGCATCCTCGGGCCGTTTGGGATCGACCCAAGTGGCGAGATCGGCCACATCGAGGCGCACTGCGGCATCGACGGCAAAGTCGGCGGTCAGCGGCATGCCGAATTCATGGTCCGGGCGGCCGGCGAGTTCGACATATTCGGGCGAGCCGGCCAGCATGTTGAAATCGCCCATGCCGACAAAGGCTTCCGGATGCGGCAGTTCCGGCAGGCCGATCTCGGCGACGCCGGACAATGCGCCGCCTTCGAGCGCATAGTTCAACAGGCGCTGGCGCAGGAACTGGATCTGGCTGGCGCGTTCGACCGGGCTGCGGTGATCGAGATGGATGGAATAGAAGCGGATGAAACCGAGCGGCGTCTCGATCAGCGCTTCCAGCGCGCCGCGCTGGAAGTTCATCATCTCGAAGCTGCGGCTGCGCGGCAGAAGCAGGTTGCGCGACAGATGAATGGGCGTCTTCGACAGCATCATGTTGCCAAGCTGGAAGGTCGTGGTGATGGCGCGCCCATCCTCGATGCGCGAACCGATATTGGCCTCGAAATTGCTGCCGTAGACGGCAAAGTAGTCGGGCAGCGCCTCGCCGATCTCGGCGACCATGTCGCGGCCGCCGTTCCTCGGATTGTTGCGGGTGACCTCCTGCAGCGCGATGACGTCGGCGTCGCGCACGGTGTCGGCGATGCGCCCGACATCGTAGCGCCCATCAAGACCGATGCCATACTGGATGTTGTAAGTTACCAGCTTCATGCCAACATCTTTCCGGCCAACCCCGCGCGGCCATTGTCACAAAACGGCCTCGCCCTTCGCCGCGCCTTGGTTTAGAGCAAGGCCTAAGGTTTAGAGCAATGCCGCAAGGCCAATAAAGAAACTGCGATCCATGAAATTTCTCGATCAAGCCAAGGTCTATGTCCGCTCCGGTGACGGGGGCGCCGGTTCGGTGTCGTTCCGGCGCGAAAAGTTCATCGAATTCGGCGGGCCGGACGGCGGCGATGGCGGTCGCGGCGGCGATGTCTGGCTGGAAGCGGTCGACGGGCTGAACACGCTGATCGACTATCGCTACCAGCAGCACTTCAAGGCCAAGACTGGTGTCCATGGCATGGGCCGCAACATGACCGGCGCCAAGGGCGCCGACGTCACGCTCAAGGTGCCGGCCGGAACGCAGGTGTTCGAGGAGGATAACGAGACGCTGATCTGTGACCTTACCGTGGTCGGCCAGCGCTTCCTGCTCGCCAAGGGCGGCAATGGCGGCTTCGGCAACCAGCATTTCAAGACCTCGACCAACCAGGCGCCGCGCCGCGCCAATCCCGGCCTGCCGGGCGAAGAGCTCAACATCTGGCTGCGGCTGAAGCTGATCGCCGATGCCGGCCTGGTCGGGCTGCCCAATGCCGGCAAGTCGACATTTCTGGCCGCCGTCACCGCGGCCAAGCCGAAGATCGCCGACTATCCATTCACGACGCTGCATCCAGGCCTCGGCGTCGCCCGCATCGACGCTCGCGAATTCGTCATCGCCGATATTCCCGGTCTCATCGAAGGCGCGCATGAAGGCGTCGGCATCGGCGACCGCTTCCTCGGCCATGTCGAGCGCACGCGCGTGCTGCTGCACCTGGTCTCGGCGCAGGAAGAAAATCCGGGCAAGGCCTACAAGACCGTGCGCGCCGAACTCGATGCCTATGGCCATGGCCTGATCGAGAAAGCCGAGATCCTGGCCCTTTCGCAGGTCGATACGCTTGATGCCGATGAGCGCAAGAAGAAGGTCGCTTCACTGAAGCGCGCCGCCGGCCGTGCGCCGATGCTGTTGTCTGCCGTCACCGGCGAAGGTGTCGAGGCGGTGCAGCGTGCCCTGATGACGGTGATCGCCGAGGCTCGCGCGCAAGCTCTTCCCGTGGCCGAGACGCGCTGGGAAAAGTAAGGCATGCAGTCGCTCAGGAAATACCGGCGCATCACCGTCAAGATCGGCTCGGCGTTGCTCGTCGACCGCGCGGCGGGTCTGAAGCGCGACTGGCTGGCCTCGCTCGCCGACGATATCGCGGTGCTGGCCAATGGCGGTGCGGAAATCCTCGTCGTGTCCTCGGGCGCCATCGCGCTTGGCCGCACCATTCTTGGCCTCGGCAAGCGTGCGCTGAAGCTGGAGGAAAGCCAGGCCGCGGCCGCCGTCGGACAGATCGCGCTCGCCGGCGCCTGGTCGGATGCGCTCGGCAAGGGCGCCCTGAAATCAGGCCAGATTCTCTTGACCCTTGGCGACACAGAAGAACGCCGGCGGTATCTCAACGCCAGGGCGACGATCTCGACATTGCTCAAGATGAAGGCGGTGCCGGTCATCAACGAGAACGACACGGTCGCCACCTCCGAAATCCGCTATGGCGACAATGACCGGCTGGCCGCGCGCGTCGCCACGATGATGGGCGCCGACCTCCTGGTGCTGCTCTCCGACATTGACGGGCTCTACACCGCGCCGCCGGCGCGCGACCCGCAAGCCAAGTTCATCCCCGTGGTCGACCGCATCACATCCGATATCGAAGCCATGGCGGGAGCCGCCGCCTCCGAACTGTCGCGCGGCGGCATGCGCACGAAGCTCGATGCCGGCAAGATCGCCACGGCCGCCGGCACGGCGATGATCATCACATCGGGGACGCGGCTGTCGCCGCTGATGGCGATCGAGCGTGGCGAACGCGCCACTTTCTTCCGGCCGAGCGCCAATCCGGTCAAGGGCTACAAGACGTGGATCGCTGGCCAGCTCGAGCCGGCCGGCCGGCTGACGGTCGATGCCGGCGCCATCGGCGCGCTGCTGTCCGGCAAATCGCTGCTGCCGGCCGGCGTCAAGCTGGTCAGCGGCAATTTCTCGCGGGGCGACACGGTGGCGATCCTGTCGCCCGAGGGCCGCGAGATCGCGCGCGGACTGGTTGCCTACGATGCCGCCGATGCCGTAAGGATCGCTGGCCTGAAGACAGCCGAGATCGAAACCATTCTCGGCTACGAAGCGCGTTCGGCGATGATCCACCGTGACGATCTGGTGGTCAATCACGCCGGAGGCGACACAAGCGGAGGATGAGCCATGCTGAAACTGCATGAAAAATCCGGGGACGACACCGTGGCGCTGATGGCCGATATCGGCCGCCGTGCCCGCGCTGCCGCCCGACCGCTGGCCATCGCCACCACCGCCGCCAAGAATGCCGCGCTTGTCGCCATGGCCGACGCCATCCTGCGCAACGAGCAGGAGATTCTCGACGCCAACGCCATCGATGTCTCGAATGGCCATGAGTCCGGGCTTTCCGCTTCCTTCATGGATCGGCTGAAGCTCGATCCGGTGCGTATCCGTGCCATGGCCGAAGGGATTCGCGAGATTGCGGAACTCAAGGATCCCGTCCGCGACGTCATCGCCGCCTGGGAGCGGCCGAACGGCCTGCAGATCGAGCGCGTGCGTACGCCGCTCGGCGTCGTCGGCGTCATCTACGAGAGCCGCCCGAACGTGACGGCGGATGCCGGCGCGCTCTGCCTCAAGGCCGGCAATCCGGTGATCCTGCGCGGCGGCTCGGATTCACTCAATTCGTCTTCCGCCATCCACGCCTGCCTTGTCGAAGGCCTTAAGGCGGCCGGCCTGCCGGAAGATGCCATCCAGCTGGTGCCGACCACCGACCGCGCCGCTGTCGGCGAGATGCTGAAGGGGCTTGGCGGCACGCTCGACGTCATCATCCCGCGCGGCGGCAAAAGCCTTGTCGGGCGGGTGCAGAACGAGGCGCGCGTGCCGGTCTTTGCCCATCTCGAAGGCATCTGCCACCTCTATATCGACCGCTCGGCCGATCTCGACATGGCGGTCAGGATCGCCGTCAACGCCAAGATGCGGCGCACCGGCGTCTGCGGCGCCGCCGAGACGCTGCTGGTCGACCGTGCGGTGGCGTCGACGCATCTGGTGCCGATCCTCGACGCGCTGCGCGCCGCCGGCTGCGAGATTCATGCCGATGCCGAAGTGCTGAAGCTGTTTTTCGACGCCAAGCCGGCTGATGATGCCGACTGGGTGACGGAATATCTCGACGCCATCATCGCGGTGAAGCTGGTCGACGGCGTCAGCGGTGCGATCGAGCATATCGAGACCTTCTCCTCGCATCACACGGAGGCGATCGTCGCCGAGGATGTCAAAGCGGTGGAGCGGTTCTTCAACGAGATCGATTCGGCGATCCTGCTGCACAACGCCTCGACGCAGTTCGCCGATGGCGGTGAGTTCGGCATGGGCGCCGAGATCGGCATCGCCACCGGCAAGATGCATGCGCGCGGACCGGTCGGCGTCGAACAGCTGACATCGTTCAAATACCGCGTGCGCGGGTCGGGACAGGTGAGGCCGTGACGTTTTTTGCTGCTAGAGCGTGAAGCGTTGCGCCCAGGCACCCCCCTCTGTCCTGCCGGACATCTCCCCCGCAAGGGGGGAGATTGGCTGGCATTTTGGATTTCGCCAACCTTCAACGCTGCAAGATTTACCTCTTCGCCGAAATTGCTGATCTCCCCCCTTGCGGGGGAGATGCCCGGCAGGGCAGAGGGGGGTGCTTAGCGCGATGCTATCTCCTTCCCCGCCCCCAGCACCCTCCGCCTACCTCAAAATGCCGCATGCCGAAAAAGGCCTGGCCGTCGGTCTGTTCGGCGGCTCGTTCAATCCGCCGCATGCCGGCCATGCGCTGGTCGCCGAGATCGCGCTGAGGCGCCTGGCGCTCGATCAGTTGTGGTGGATGGTGACGCCGGGCAATCCGCTGAAGAACACACGCGAACTGGCGCCGCTGACGGAGCGGCTGCAATTGTCGGAGCGGATCGCCAAGAACCCGAAGATCAAGGTCACCGCCTTCGAGGCGGCGCATCACGTGCGCTACACCGCCGACACGCTGGCGCTGGTCAAGGCGCGCAATCCCGGCGTCGATTTCGTCTGGATCATGGGCGCCGACAGTTTGCGCGACTTCCATCACTGGCAGCGCTGGCGCGAGATCGTGCTGACCTTCCCGATCGCAGTCATCGACCGACCGGGGGCGACGCTGTCGTTCCTGTCGTCGGTCGTCGCCAAGACCTTCGACTATGCCCGCGTCGACGAAGGCGATGCGCCGCGGCTGGCGCGCATGAAAGCGCCGGCCTGGACCTTCATCCACGGCCCGCGCTCGTCGCTGTCGTCGAGCGCGATCCGCCGGATGGCAAAGGGATAAGGGTGCCACGGGGTTTCTCCCTTCTCCCCTTGCGGGAGAAGGTGTCGCCGAAGGCGACGGATGAGGGGTGCTCCAGGGAACGCTAACGCCTCACTCCGCTGGAACACCCCTCATCCGTCTCGGCGCTGCGCGCCGATCCACCTTCTCCCGCAAGCAAGGGGAGAAGGGAAGACCGCCGATGTCGCTTTTGCAGGGGCTTTTCGCCGTGGAGTGGGCGATCTTGTCTGAACATGACCACTCTCGTGAAGCACCAACCCGAAGTCGATCCGGAGCAGGGCAGCGCGCCGACGCCGCTGATCGCGATCGCCAGCGTCATCGTTTCGATGGCGCTGATCGCCATCGGCAACGGGCTGATGTTCGCTTACATACCTGTCCGGCTCGGTGCCGAAGGTTTCGACCCGACCTGGGCCGGGCTGATCGTCACCGGCCTGTCGGCCGGCGGTCTCGCCGGCTGCATCCTGACCGGGCCGCTGGTGCGCAGGGTCGGCCATGCCCGTGCCTTCATGGTGCTGTCGGCGCTGATCGCGCTGTCCAACGCCGCAATCGGCGCCGGACCGCATCCGCTGCCGTGGATCGGGGCACGCGCCCTCTACGGCTTTGCCATTTGCGGCCTGTTCATCGTTGCGCAGAGCTGGCTCAACGATGCCATCGCCAACGCCATACGCGGCCGGGTGATGGCCTTCTTCTACGTCGCCTATGTCGCCGGGCTCGGTGTCGGCTATGCGGCGCTGGCTTTCATCGACATCAGAGCCGCGGATGCGCCCTTGATTGGCATCGCCTTCACCGCCCTGTCGATCCTGCCCGTTGGCATGACGCGGCTGGCGCAGCCGCCGGCGCCCCAGGCAGCCTCGGTGGCGCTGCGCCGGGCCTGGCGGATTTCACCGGTCGGCGTTGCCGGCATGCTGGCGGTCGGCGGCCTGTCGATGTCGATTTCCGGCTTCGCGCCGATCCATGCCACAGCCAAGGGCTACAGCCAGGCCGATGTGGCGCTTTTGCTTTCGGTGATGCCGCTTGGTACGTTGATCCTGCAGCTTCCGCTTGGCTGGATCTCCGACCGCACCGATCGCCGCTATGTGCTGATCGGGGCGTCGGCGCTGGCCGCGGCGGCGGGCATGCTTGCGCTCGGTTTCGACGGCGGTGCGCTGGCGGCGCTGCTGGTGATCTATGTCTTGTGGGACGGCGCCTCGGAATCGATCTATTCACTGGCCAGCGCGCACGCCGCCGACCGTGCCGGCAAGGACGACATGGTGGCATTGTCCAGCTCGCTCCTGTTTGCCTGGTCGCTGTCGGGCTTCATCGTGCCGGGCATCGTAACGGCGCTGTCGGCCGTCTTCGGCACACAGGCCTTCATCTATGTGGCAATCGTCATTGCCTGCGCCTTCTGCCTGTTCGTGCTGCTGCGCGTGTTCACGACACGGCCTGTTCCGGCCACCGAGACCGGCAGCTTCGCGCCGATGACCGCGCAGGCGCCGCTGCCGGTCGAACTTGCCTATGCGCCGGACGAACAGGACCGGCCTCGAAGCAATTGATTATTGCCGGCGGCTTCCGGCGCCGGTGCTTCCGGTGGCGGCAGCGGGATCGATATGCCTTCCGAATCGAACTCCTGCTTGGCGCGCTTGGTGAGATCGGCCTGGGTGGCGAAGAAATCCGCTGACGATGTCCAGTAGCGCAAGGTGATCGAGACGGTGCTGTCGCCCAATGCCGCAACGAAGGCGATCGGTGCCGGCTGGCGCTTCACGCGACGCTCAGCGGCAGCGATCGCCAGCAATGCCTTCTGGGCGCGATCGATATCGTTCCACGAGCCGATGCTGAGCGTGATGTCGGCACGCCGGACGCCGTTGCGGGTGAAATTGCGCACCGGCTGGTTCCACAGCGTCGAATTGGGCGCCAGGATGTAGACGCCATCGGCGGTTCTGAGCTTCGTGGCGAACAGCCCGATTTCCTCGATCGAACCGGCGATGGAGCCAACCTCGACGGATTCGCCGATGCGGAACGGCCGCAGCGCCAGAAGCATGATGCCGGCGGCGATGTTCTGCAGCGTGCCTTGCAGCGCCAGGCCTATGGCCAGGCCAATGGCGCCGAGCGCGGCGATGATCGAAGCGGTCTGAACGCCGAACTGGCCAAGCACCATGATGACGACGAGGACCAGTATGGCGTAGCGGACGATCTTGGAAAGGAAATGCCGCAGCGTCTGGTCAAAGCCGTGAATATGGCCGAGGCCGGCAAAGATCGAGCGCTCGCCGAGGCCGGCGATGATGTAGCCGACAACCAGAAGGATGACCGCGCCGATGGCGGAGAAGGAATAGGAGACGATCAGCGTACTGAGTTGCGCGAGGCCGGCCTGGACGGTGAGCAGAGTGTCGTGGGGGTCGATCGGCATGGCAGGATTCCGGTTGGTCGATGAGCCGATAACCGATGCGGGAAGGCTGGGTTCCGACCTTTTTGCCTCTCGCATGGAACAACCGCGCAGCCGGCGAGTTCGCGTGAATCGGAGCTCCGTCTTGAAACTGCAACGGAACTCTGCCTATCTAAGTGGTGTCATCCGCTTTTGGGGTGATTTGGTTGTTCTTGCTGCGAAAGGAAATACACTGAGAACAGCACTGCGGAAGAGGGCCGATATCGTGCCTTCGCCGGCCAGGATCAGCGTAGACGACGCCGTGTCCCGTGCCATCAAGACAGTCCTTGCCAGTCTGGAAGACTCCAAGGCCGAAAATATTGTCTCAATCGACATTCAGGGGAAATCGAGCCTCGGCGACTACATGGTCGTCGCGTCTGGCCGATCGCACCGTCATGTCTCGGCTGTCGCCGATCATCTCCTCAAGGCGCTCAAGGATGCCGGCCTCGGCACCGCGCGCGTCGAGGGGTTGTCCGGCGCCGACTGGGTCCTGATCGATTCGGGCGATATCATCGTCCATGTCTTCCGTCCCGAAGTCCGCGAATTCTACAATCTCGAAAAGATGTGGCAGGCGCCGGATCTCGAGGAAGAGACCCTTCACTAAGCTGCCCTGTGTCGTCGCCCAGAACCGGATTTCCTTTGGGTGACATGCATTGGCGGCTTATAGAGGCGGGATGAAGATTTCAGTTCATGCCGTGGGCCGAATGAAAGCCGGCCCCGAGCGGGAGTTGGCCGAGCGCTATTTCGAGCGCTTCGCCAAGAGCGGCCCTGTGGTGGGGCTCGAATTCGCCGGCGTCACCGAGATCGCCGAGGGCCGTGCGCAGGGCGCCACCGAGCGCCAGCGCGACGAAGCTTCCCGGCTGCAGGCGCAACTGCAGCCAGGCACGGCGCTGGTCCTGCTCGACGAGCGCGGCAAGAGCCTTTCCTCGCAGGATTTCGCCAATCGCATCGGCCAGTTGCGCGATGGCGGGCGCAAGGCGCTGGTGCTCGCCATAGGCGGCGCCGACGGCCACGACGCGTCGCTGCGTGAGCAGGCCGAACTGGTGGTCTCGTTCGGCGCGCTCACCTGGCCGCATCAACTGGTGCGGGTGATGCTGGGGGAACAGCTCTACCGGGTGGCGACGATCCTGTCGGGCCATCCCTATCACAGATCTTGAAAGCCGCCGCTCCGCACCGAATTCCGCCCCAATGCCGCGCAAGATCGCGGTCGGAACCGCTTCCCTTCCGCATGTCGTTGTTCCAAAAGCACCGCGCAACTTTGGGCGACACGCGTTAACATGGTTGATGGTTCGTTAACGAAGCCGCAGATAGAGTCGATCGCGAATGTCTGAAGGCTGGAAATCGACACTGAGTCTATCAACAGGGGGCTCCTCAACACGCAGCCCTTGGCGCGTGCGCTGCGGCATCGCGGCGGCGGCGATTCTTCTGTCGCTCCAGGGGGCGCGGGCCGAGAACACGCTCGACATGGCTCCCGATCCGGACCAGAGCCGCGCCGAATACGAACAGGTTTCCAAGGAAATAACGCTGTCGTCGGAACGGCTGGCCAAGCTTGCCGCCGACATCGCTGCGGTCAAGAAGGACCACGCCTCGATCACCGCCGCGTTGATCCAGTCGGCGATGACCGAGCAGAAGCTCGGCCAGGACATCGAGGATATCGGCGCCAAACTGGAGGGGCTGAAGGGCCAGCAGCAGAAGATCCGCGCCTCGCTCATGGCACGACGCGATGTGCTGGCCGAAGTGCTGGGTGCCTTGCAGCGCATGGGCCTGAACCCGCCGCCGGCGATCCTGGTCAAGCCGGAGGACGCGCTGTCGTCGGTGCGCAGCGCCATCCTGCTCGGCGCCGTGGTTCCGGAATTGCGTCAGCAAACCGACAGCCTGCTGGCCGACCTCAAGGAGCAGACCCGGGTGACGGCCTCGATCGAGGCCGAACGGGCGCGGCTGACGGAGGCGGTCGGCGAGCAGGCGGCGGAAAAGAAGCGGCTCGGCATGCTGCTCGAGGCCAAGCAGAAGCTCGAGGCCGACACAAAGGCGCAGATGGCGGCCGAGCAGCAGAAATCCGAGGCGCTGGCCGCCAGGGCCAGCAGCCTGAAGGACCTGATCGCGTCGCTCGAAGCGCAGGCCGAGAAGACCCGCAAGGCCGCGGATGCCGCAAAGGCGGCCACGCCGGGCGCCGATCAGACGGGCGGCGACAAGACGGCGTCGCTGCCGGTCCCCGAAGCCAATCAACTCACCGCGACTGCCCCCTTTTCGGCACTGCAAGGGCAGATCGCGCTGCCGGTCACAGGCCGAATCAAGCGCCGGTTCGGCGCCGATGACGGTAGCGGCGCCTTGATGCTTGGCGACATGCTTGCGACACAATCGGGAGCCATCGTCACCGCTCCGGCGGATGGGAATGTGCTTTATGCGGGGCCGTTTCGCTCCTACGGTCAACTCTTGATCCTCAATGCCGGCGACGGTTATCATGTCGTTCTGGCGGGGATGAGCAGAATCAGCGTCGTGACTGGCCAGTCGGTGCTCGCAGGAGAGCCGGTCGGCGCGATGGGAGAAGCCCGGGTAGCGAGTACCTCGGTTTCGAAGAATGGAAATGCCACGCCGGAACTCTATGTCGAGTTCCGTAAGGATGGAAAACCCGTCGATCCGGCCCCATGGTGGGCGGACCGTTTTTCTGGAAGGACGTGAAATGATGCGGAAACTGTCGCTTCTGTTTGCCGGTGCGCTGATGGGCGCGTCCGCCATGAGCCTTGTCTATGGCGCTCCTGGCTCGTCGGCGAACGCTGCGGGGTCGGAGACCTACAAGCAACTCGCGATCTTCGGCGACATCTTCGAGCGGGTGCGGGCACAATATGTCACGCCGCCCGACGACAAGTCGCTGGTCGAGAACGCCATCAACGGCATGCTTTCCTCGCTCGACCCGCACTCCTCCTACATGAACGCCGAACAGGCGCAGGACATGCGCGTGCAGACCAAGGGCGAGTTCGGCGGCCTCGGCATCGAGGTCACCATGGAGAACGACCTGGTCAAGGTGATCACGCCGATCGACGACACGCCGGCCGCCAAGGCTGGCGTGCTGGCCGGCGACTATATCGCCAAGATCGATGGCGAAGAGGTTCGTGGCCTGACCCTCAACGACGCGGTCGACAAGATGCGCGGCCTGGTCAACACGCCGATCAAGCTCACCATCCTGCGCCAGGGCGCCGACAAGCCGATCGAGCTTACGGTGGTGCGCGACATCATCAAGGTCAAGGCGGTCAAGTTCCGGGTCGAGAACGACATCGGCTACATGAAGATCACCTCCTTCACCGAAAAGACCTATGACGACCTCGAGAACGCGATCGACACCATCAAGAAGCAGGTGCCGGACGATAAGCTCAAGGGCTATGTGCTCGACCTACGCCTCAATCCGGGCGGCCTGCTCGACCAGGCGGTGAGCGTGTCCGACGCCTTCCTCAAGCGTGGCGAGATCGTCTCGACGCGCGGACGCGATCCGAAGGACGTCACCCGCTTCGACGCCAAGCCGAAGCAGACCGACGACATCAACGGCAAGCCGATGATCGTACTCGTCAATGGCGGCTCGGCCAGCGCTTCCGAAATCGTCGCCGGCGCGCTGCAGGACCTGCGCCGCGTCACGGTGGTGGGCACGCAGTCCTTCGGCAAGGGTTCGGTGCAGACCATCATTCCGCTCGGCGAGAATGGCGCGCTCAGGCTGACGACGGCGCTTTATTACACGCCGTCGGGCAAGTCGATCCAGGGCAAGGGCATCACGCCCGATATCAAGGTCGACCAGCCGTTGCCGCCGGAACTGCAGGGCAGGGACCTGACGCGTGGCGAGTCCGATCTCAAGGGCCACATCAAGGGCGCCGACGAGAGCAAGACCGGCTCGGGCTCGGCCGCCTATGTGCCGCCGGATCCGAAGGACGACCTGCAGCTCATCTATGCCGAGCAGCTGCTGCGCGGCCAGAAGACCGATCCGGCCTTCCCGCCCAATCCGGAAAAGGCCGTGCTCAACCAGTAGTGGTTTGGCCGGCCAGGTCTGGCCGCCTGACCCAAGCAATGCGATGCTGCCGGGACCCTTGGGTTCCGGCAGTTTGATTCGGGGGCAAGATGGGGCCTCCAGATGCGGCGCCAAGGGGTGCGCCAGGATTGATGAATTCGCGCAGGTCTTCTCGAAGGACTACCCTTCGGAACCATGCGCCCCGGGGACAGGGCTTGGCTGATATCGGCAAGGACATCGAACGCCCGCTTGGACAGACTGTCCGGGTGCCGCGCGCCGCCGGCAAGATCAGCGCGGGCGTGGTCGCCTCAGCCATTGTCGTGCTGGGCGTGGTCGGCGTTTCCGGTGCGATCGCGCTCAGGGAAAAGCCGTTTCGCAAGCCGCAGGAGGTTGCCGTCTCGACGCCGAAGGTGACGGCGGCTGCCGAACCCGCCGCCGCACCTCCAGCCTTGGCGCCGGCCGCCGTCCCGAAGGCGCAGACGCCAGCCAAGACAGGCGGCCCGCAGATCATCCATGTGCAGACGGAAGAGGGCGACGGCCCGCCCAAGGCGGGGATCGTCATTCGCGATCCGTCGAGCATCGGGCAGAATCTGAAGATCGCGCATCTTCCCGACAAGGCGCTGATCGAAACCAGCGATAGCGGGCCCTTGCCGATGCGCGCCGCCGATGGAAGGCGGCCATTCGACGTCTATGCGCGGCCCTGGTCCGGCGCGCGCGGGGCACGGGTGGCGATCGTCATCGGCGGGCTCGCGGTTTCACAGACCGGCACTCAGGCGGCGATCGCCAAGCTGCCGCCGGAGGTGACGCTGGGCTTTGCCCCGCAGGGCAACAGCATCGGCCGCTGGATGCAGGCCGCCAGGCAGGGCGGCCACGAGATCGTCATGCAGGTGCCGCTCGAACCGTTCGACTATCCCAGCGTCAATCCGGGCCGCAACACGCTGACGGTGGCGGCAAGTGCCGACGAGAACCTGAAAAGCCTGCACTGGGCGCTGTCACGGACGACGAACTACACCGGCGTCATGAACTATATGGGCGCCCGCTTCTCGGCCGATGCCACGGCGATGGGGCCGTTCATGGCCGAGCTCGGCAAGCGCGGCCTCGCCTATGTCGACGACGGCTCATCGGCACGCAGCCTCGCACCGGACCTGGCGCTGAAGGACGGCGTGCCCTTCGTCGCCGGCGACATGGCGATCGATGCGGTGCAGGATCGCGGCGAAATCCTGAAGAAGCTCGACAGCCTGGAAGCGACAGCGCGGGCCAAGGGCTTTGCCGTCGGCATCGGCTCGGCCTTCGACCTGACGGTCGACACGGTGTCGTCCTGGGTGGCCGAAGCCAAGAAGCGCGGCATCGAGATCGTGCCGATTTCAGCGGTGGCCATTGATCCGCAAAAAGGCTGACGATCCACTGATCGCAACAAACCCACTGGAACGACCGGAGAGAGCGTCAGATGGCCAAAAAGATCGACCGCGAAACGCTGCCTTATCGCCCCTGTGTCGGGCTGATGATCCTCAACGCCGAGGGCCTGGTCTGGGTCGGGCACCGCATTGCGGAACCCGACAGCGAATTTGCCGGCACCACGCAGCTCTGGCAGATGCCGCAAGGCGGCATCGACAAGGGCGAGGAGCCGCTGGAAGCGGCGGAGCGGGAGCTCTATGAAGAGACGGGCATGCGCAGCGTCTCGCTCATTGCCGAGGCGCCGGACTGGATCAACTATGATCTGCCGGACCACCTCGTCGGCATCGCCTTCAAGGGCCGCTATCGCGGCCAGACGCAGAAATGGTTCGCCTTCCGCTTCCATGGCGATACCAGCGAAATCCAGATCAATCCGCCGCCGGGAGGCCACACCGCCGAATTCGACGAATGGGCATGGCGGCCGATGCAGGATCTGCCCGACCTGATCGTGCCGTTCAAGCGCCATGTCTATGAGGATGTGGTGGCGACGTTCCGGCACCTGGTGGCATAGAAGGACGAGATGCAGCTGCGGTTGCCGCGCGGGTCCTGCGGTCCTATTGATGTCTGTCCGCCACAAGAAGGGTCGCCATGAACGACGCCTCCAAGAGGTCGCTGTCCGGGGATGCCGCTGGCGTAAGCGAAGCGGCGGCGGGAGCCATTCTCACCATCGATCTCGGCGCGATCCGTGAAAACTACCGGCGGCTGAAAGCGCAACTGGGCGGCGTGCGTTGCGCCGGCGTGGTCAAGGCGGACGGCTACGGTCTCGGTGCGACGCAGGTGGCATCGGCGCTGATGAAGGATGGCTGCGACACCTTCTTCGTCGCGCTGCTGGCCGAAGGCACCAGCCTGCGCAAGGCGATCGGCGCCGGGCCAGACATCTACGTGCTGAACGGGCTGCCGCCGGGCTCGGAGCCGGAAGCCGTGGCCGCCGGCCTGTGCGCGGTCATCAACAGCGGCGCGCAGTTGAAGGCCTGGCGCGCGGCGGCGCATGGCGCCGGCCGCCAGTTTCCGGCCGCTATCCAGGTCGACAGCGGCATGTCGCGGCTTGGCATGGCGCCTGCCGAGGTCGAGGCGGTGGTAAAGGATACCGGCGCGTTCGCGGGCATCGACGTCAGATACGTGATGAGCCATCTGGCCTGCGCCGACGAGCCGCGCCATCCGGCCAACGAGCAGCAGCGGCTGGCGTTTGAACGGCTACGTGCCCTGCTGCCGGAGGCGCCTGCCTCGCTCGCCAATTCCTCCGGCATTTTCCTTGGGCCGCGCTACCACTACGATCTGGCCCGGCCGGGGGCGGCGCTCTACGGCATCAACCCGACGCCTGGCGCGCCCAATCCGATGCTGCCCGTGGTGCGGCTGCAGGCCAAGGTTGCCCAGACGCGCGGCATCGAAAAGGGCACCGGCGTCGGCTACGGCCACAGCTACCACGCCGAAGGTCCGCGCAGCCTGGCGACGATCTCGTTCGGCTATGCCGATGGCTGGTTGCGCCGCTCGGCCTCGGCGGCCTGGTTCGAAGGGGTGCGTCTGCCTTTCCTCGGGCGTGTGTCGATGGATTCGATCATACTCGACATTTCGGCCCTGCCGCCCGGCAAACTGCGCGAGGGCGACCTGGTCGAGTTGCTGGGTCCTTCGCAAAGCGTCGACGATGCCGCCGGCCATGCCGGCACCATCGGATATGAAATCCTGGCCAGCCTAGGCACGCGCTTTCACCGCCGATACGTCGATAGCTAGCCCCTCGAGACTAGCCTCTTGGCGGGCGCGGCAAAATCCGGCAGACAGGGAATGGCATGCCCGGTGTTAGTGGCGGCGTGGAGCGTGATGCAATGAAAATCATGGTGCTGGGCGGTGGCGTCATCGGCGTGACCACGGCGTATTACCTTGCCGAGGCTGGCCACGAGGTGACGGTGGTCGATCGCCAGAAAGGCCCGGCGCTGGAAACCAGCTTCGCCAATGCCGGCGAGATTTCGCCCGGCTATGCCTCGCCCTGGGCCGGGCCCGGCATTCCGCTCAAGGCGATCAAATGGCTGCTGATGAAGCATGGCCCGCTGGTCGTGCGGCCGGCCTTCGACCCGCATATGTGGACCTGGCTGGTCAAGATGCTGCGGAACTGCACGGCCGAGCGCTACGCGATCAACAAGTCGCGCATGGTGCCGCTGGCCGAGTACAGCCGCGACACGCTGAAGGCGCTGCGCGAAGCGACCGGCATCACCTATGACGAGCGGACCCAGGGCACGCTGCAGCTGTTCCGCACGCAAAAGCAGCTCGACGGCACATCAGGCGATGTCGAGGTGCTGAAGAAATACGGCGTGCCCTACGAAATCCTCGACCAAGACGGCTGCATCGCGGCCGAGCCGGGCTTGGCCAGCGTGCGCGAGAAGTTCGTCGGCGGCCTCAGGCTGCCGCATGACGAGACCGGTGACTGCAAGATGTTCACCGACAAATTGGCCGAGCTCTGCGTGGCGCGGGGCGTGAAGTTCGAATACGACATGACGATCTGGCGCGTCCTCCGCAGCCGCAACCGCGTTGCCAATCTCAGCACCAGCAAGGGTTTCAAGGCGGCCGACGCCTATGTCATGGCGATGGGCAGCTATTCGGCGGGGTTCATGCGCCGGATGAAGCGACCGATCCCGGTCTATCCCGTCAAAGGCTATTCGATCACCGTGCCGATCAAGGATGCCGCACTGGCGCCGGTATCGACCGTCATGGACGAGACCTACAAGGTGGCGATCACGCGGCTCGGCGACCGCATCCGCGTCGGCGGCACGGCCGAGATTTCCGGCTTCGACCTGAGGCTGCACGAATCGCGGCGGCGCACGCTCGAACACTCGGTCGGCGATCTCTTTCCCGGCGCCGGCGCCATGCGCGAGGCGACGTTCTG
Organism: Mesorhizobium sp. B283B1A; assembly: GCF_020165735.1. Lineage (NCBI taxonomy): Bacteria > Pseudomonadati > Pseudomonadota > Alphaproteobacteria > Hyphomicrobiales > Phyllobacteriaceae > Mesorhizobium > Mesorhizobium sp. B283B1A. The sequence continues at coordinate 64,020 of NZ_JAIUIQ010000012.1, read as the reverse complement.
GTGCGGGCTTCGGCCAATGACGCCGGACGGGCCGCCGCTGATCGGCCGCACCGAGCTGTCCAACCTTTATCTCAACACTGGCCACGGCACGCTCGGCTGGACCATGGCCTGCGGTTCGGCCAAGGTGCTGGCCGACATCATCTCGAGCCGAGTGCCCGATATCGATGTCCGCGCCCTGGCGCAGGAGCGCTATCTCAAATAGCGGCGTCCTGGGTGCACGGGTCAGAACGCCTGCCTGACCCAGACGTCGTCGAACAGCAGCCGGTAGGCCCACGGGATCGTCACATTGGCGGCGACCGGGTTGGAATGGGCGAGGTAATCGTCATAAACCGGCTTCATCCTGACGTAGAAGGCGGGGTCGAGCACCACCATGCCGTTCTCCGAGTCATGGAAGAAGCTGCGGTTGTTGAGGTTGACCGAGGAGATGGCCACCAGCCTCTCGTCGATCATCATGATCTTGGAGTGCAGCACCACATCGGGCGCCTTGAATTCGCGGATGTTGATGCGGTCGCCATATTCTTCGACGAACAGCTTGTTGAGCGCGGTGAGGAACTTGCCGCCGATATCGCCCTTGAGATCGATGCGGCCGACGATATCGATCTTGACCCCGCGCGCCAGCGCCCGGTCGAAGGCTCGCGCGAGGCTCGGCGTCAGGTTCAGGTAGGGATTGACGATCTGGATATGATGGCTGGCGGCATCGACCAGCTCGACGAAATAATCCTCCAGCGCATGGCTGTCCTCATAGGGCACCGAAATGAAATGCCGGGCATTGCCCGACGGGCGGCCACCATTGGAACGGACCGGGATGGAGAAGGGGCGCGCCAGGTTGGTGTCGGCGTCGCGCAACCATATCGTCGACAGATGCGCGGCGAGTGTGTCGACAATTGTCGGGTCGGCGAACTCGATGTCGAAGTCGCTCCAATTCGAGTAGTAGTTCAGCGAAAACCCGTCGGTCTTGCCGTATTGCTCGAGGTCCGGATGGCGCGACAGATCGATCGGCTGGTGGAACAGGAAACCGTCATGGATGTTGCGGCCGCCGATGATGACGCGCGAGCGCGCGGGATCGAGCGCCAGCGCCGCCAGCATCTTGACATGATGGACCTTGTGCAATTGTGAAATCTGCTCGTCGATCGGTGCGCCATGGTCCGCCCGCCAGCGGTATTCCTGCAGTTCGACATTGGGGAATTCGGCCGCCAGCCGGTGCAGCATGGCGTCGTCCTTCTCGCGTTCCAGCACATCGGTGACCATGATGCGCACCTTGGTGCCAAGCGCTGCATGGTGGCGGATCAGCCTTTCGATGATGCGGCCGGAAAAATCCGCCTTGAACTCGAGCGATGAGAGATAGATCAGCTTCAGCCTTGGCGCCCTGGAGAAATCGAGCGGCAGTTCCGGGTCACCCTTGTCGATGGCCGCGTCGGACAGCGGCGTGCCCATCAGCGCCTCGACCTTGGCGTTGAAGCCGTCGCGCGATTTGCGCAGCAGGCGCGGCGTGCCGATCGGCACGGCGCAGGTCTGCGACAGCCAGCGGCTGGCGTAGAAGACGCGCTCAAGCGCGTCGAGACCGGCGTCGTTGGGAACCGGGCAGCGCTGGTAGCGGCTGTCGAAGGCGGCAAGCGCCGGATCGGCGGCCTCTTCGCGCCGCATGGCGAGCGGTGCGCCTGCCCGAGCAAGGCTGGAGCGAATCGTCGCGTTGCAGCCGTTCAGGCTGTCACTTGGAAACAGGCTGGCCGTGTCGTCCGCGCCGGACAGACGAAAGCGGAATGCGGCGCCCGCGGCTATGGTGCGTGAGCCGCCGCCGGCACGAATGACCAGCGCGCCGTCGCAAGACCCTTCGATGTCGGCGGGCTGCTTGCCGGCCTGGCGCACGACGATCTCGACGCTGCGTGCCTGCAGGCCGGAGAAATCGAAAATCTTGGGCGCCGAGGGTCGTGCCGCAGCGTCGATGTAGAGCGTCTGCCGCGACACCCGCCAGCGTCCGTCGAAACGGCCCTCGCCGACGTCGCCGCCGGACGGCGGCAGACGCGGCTTGGCCACGGGTCCGGCCAGTTGCTGCAGCGTCGTGTAGGTCGCCTGGAAGTCGCGGTTCTGGACGTCGCGGCGGTTTCGCCCGAACGGTCCGGTGCCGTTGGCGCGGTCCATGGCGCCGAGCTGGTTGTGGGCAAGCAGCTCCAGGAACCTTCTTTCATAGTCGCTGGTGCCGGCGTCTCCGAAGAATTGCGCCGCGGCGACCTGAGGCCCGGGCGTGCCGACCGACAGCGCGGAGCGGGTGCAGGCTGCCTGTCCCGGCAGGAACTCGCAGGCGTTCCGGCCTGGGTCCGCGCAGCCGGCAAGGGCAGTGAGCGCCAGCCCGAACACGGCTAGGATGATCGATGCACGGCCGTTCAATCCGTTGCTCCGGCCTTCAGGGCACGCAACTGCGTCGGGTCTCGCGGTGGCATGAAGCCTTGCGGAAAAACCGTGCAGATCGGAATCGCAAAGGTGGCGATCAGCAATTCCGCTTCGCTGCGCATCTTGCGGGGCGCCGTCTTGTCATCGCGGATCGCCCTGGCCGAAGCGACAAGAGCGCCATCGCAGTCGCAATGGTTATGACGGGCGATGTAGCAGGCGTCATGGGTCCGGCAAACCGCGTCGAGGCGGTCGACCGGCCGGGCCGAGAGATCCCCGGTGCGGGTGCCTGGGCCGCAGTAATTGCCGATGACGAAGGGCGAGGGGCGCGCCATGGCGTAACGGATGGGCTTGGGCAATTCGGCTTCCGGCACTTTTGTCCATGGGTTGGCGCAGGCCGAGACGAAAAGCAGCGGCAGGATGGCAAGAACGGCTCGCATTTTTATCCGCGCCAGCTTTCTGACGATTTCCCCACCCGGCGGCCCCGCTCATAGCCGGTGGCCGCATGCCTGATGCCACACTGGCTGGTTTTGTGGCAAGCGCAAGGCGGCGCCGACAACCTCGGTCATGTATTGCAATGCTGGATTGATCTGCCCGATAATACTCACTCGGGCACCCGGAGTGTAAGCACCAGTGATGCAGCGTTGCCTTATCGTTACGTTTGTTGGATTTCTGTCTGGCGTCACGGGGGCGAATGCCGCCGACAATACCGTCCATGACCGAAATAACTGGATCTCGCTGACCTTTCCCGAAGAATGGACCAGTGAGCCGCCTTCCGGCGAAGCGATGTTGCTGGCTGTTGATTCCACAGAAAATGAGGGCCTTTCCTGCATGGTGTCGGGCTCGCTCTACAATCCAACCGGTTCGCCGCCCGATCCGCGCAAGTTCATCGAGGACTGGCCGATGGGCACTTGGCAGAGGATGATGGGCGAACCGTTCAACACAGCCGATTTCAGCAATGACAAGCTGGCAAGGTTTCCGGACGGCTATCCTGTGCGCCTTGCCGATCTGGACTTCACGGTTAGGAACGAGAATAACATTCTGCACGGCCATTCCAGGTTTGCGTTTTCAGTTCGGGGTGCGCGCTATGGTTATGTCAACTGCTCGTTGATGGCCGAGAGCGCCGAGGAGGTGGCGCAGCGATGGGCACCGTTGGCGGACGAGGTTGAGCGCGTGGTGAATTCCTTCGTTCTCTACCCGCCTTGAATGGCGCATTGCCTTCGCCGGTTGGTGAAATCAGGTGAAAAGGCCCCGCTCCCGCTCCACCGCCTTGGTGATGAAGCTGGCGACGATCTGAATGCGGCGCAGCGGCCTGACCGATTCGTGATAGACCAGCCAGTAGGCGCGGCGGATGGGTGCCACCACATCGACGGCCATCAGTTCCGGTATCGAGCGGGCGACAAACGTGTGCAGGATGCCGATGCCGGCGCCCGACCGCACCGCTTCGGCCTGGCCGAGGGCAGAGGAAATGGCGAAGCTGGTGCGCCAGTCCGCGCTGAACTCGGCGGCATAATCAAGCGAGGGGCTGACGATGAGATCGGGTACATAGCCGATCAAGGTGTGCTGGCCGAGTTCGGCGGCTGTCTTGGGCAGACCATTGGCATCGGCATAGGCACGCGACGCAAACAGGCCGAGCGAATAATCGACCAGCTTTCCTGCCACCAACCGACCTTCGGTCGGCCGCTCGACGGTGATGGCGATGTCGGCTTCGCGCCGGGAGAGCGAGAAGGAGCGCGGCACCGGCACGAGCTGGATCGTCAATTCGCGGTGCAGCGCGGTCAGTTCGCCGAGGCGCTTGGCCAGGAAGGCGACGCCAAACCCGTCGGGCGCACCGATGCGGACCGTGCCGGAGACGTCGTCGCCTTCGCCCGATATGGTCGAGCGCGCGGCGATCATGTCGCCCTCCATGCGCTCGGCAATGTCGAGAAAACGCTCGCCCGCGGGCGTCAGCTCGCTGCCGGTGGTCAGGCGGCGGAAGAGTTTCGTGCGCAGCGCATCCTCGAGGGCGGCGATGCGGCGCGAGACGGTGGCGTGGTTGAGTTCCAGCCGTTTGGCGGCGCCGAGGATCTGCCCAGCGCGGGCCACGGCGAGGAAGATACGGACGTCATCCCAGTTCATGAGAGTGGTCCGAATGACAATGGTCAGCGTAGCGTTCTGTGGCGCCCCCCTCTGTCCTGCCGGACATCTCCCCCTCTAGGGGGGAGATTGGCAGCGTCGCCGACAGTCCCTCCTTGACAGCCCCCATGATTGGCGAAGGCGAATATGACAGCGCAATCTCCCCCCTAGAGGGGGAGATGTCCGGCAGGACAGAGGGGGGCGCTAAGGAACTCAACGTTGATCATTCCTGGTGTAAGAGGCCCCATCATTTGCGAGAATTGATGCTCTTCCGTCAACCGCTATCTATTTTTCGCACAACGGTTGCGTTCTCGCTCGCGTTGCCATTCGCCGGCCGAAGCCGGACAATGCGGGCATCACGAACAAAGGGAGAGACATCATGATCGAATACGGTCATTTCATCGGCGGCAAGCATGTCGCCGGCACCAGCGGCCGCAAGCAGGACGTCATGCAGCCGATGGACGGCACGGTGCGCGGTACGGTGGCGCTGGCTTCGCAGGCGGAATTGCGCGCGGCGGTCGAGAACGCCAAGGCCGCACAGCCGAAATGGGCCGCCACCAATCCGCAGCGCCGCGTGCGCGTGCTTATGAAATTCCTCGAACTGGTCGCCCGCGACTATGACGAGCTGGCCGACATCCTGGCGCGCGAGCATGGCAAGACCATCGCCGACGCCAAGGGCGACATCCAGCGCGGCCTCGAAGTGGTCGAGGTCTGCATCGGTGCTCCGCACATGATGAAGGGCGAGTTCACCGACGGCGCCGGCCCCGGCATCGACGTCTATTCGATGCGCCAGCCGCTCGGCGTCGTCGCCGGCATCACGCCGTTCAACTTCCCGGCGATGATCCCGCTATGGAAGATCGCCCCGGCGATCGCCTGCGGCAACGCTTTCATCCTGAAGCCTTCCGAGCGTGACCCGGGCGTGCCGATCCGCATCGCCGAGCTGTTCCTCGAGGCCGGCCTGCCGGCGGGCATCCTCAACGTCGTCAATGGCGACAAGGAAGTCGTCGACGCCATCCTCGACGATCCCGACGTCAAGGCCATCGGCTTTGTCGGCTCGACGCCGATCGCGCATTACATCTATTCGCGTGGCACTGCCGCCGGCAAGCGCGTGCAGTGCTTCGGCGGCGCCAAGAACCACATGATCATCATGCCCGACGCCGACATGGACCAGACCGTCGATGCGCTGATCGGCGCCGGCTACGGCTCGGCGGGCGAGCGCTGCATGGCGATCTCGGTTGCTGTCCCGGTCGGCAACGACACCGCCAACCGATTAATGGAAAAGCTCGTTCCGCGCGTCGAGAGCCTGAAGGTCGGCCCGTCGACGGATTCGGCCGCCGATTTCGGCCCGCTGGTGACGCGCCAGGCGCTGGAGCGGGTGAAAGGCTATGTCGACACCGGCGTCAAGGAAGGCGCCAAGCTGGTCGTCGACGGCCGCGGCTTCTCGATGCAGGGCTATGAGAACGGTTATTACATGGGCGGCTGCCTGTTCGACAATGTGACGGCCGACATGAGTATCTACAAGGAAGAGATTTTCGGGCCGGTGCTCTCGGTGGTGCGCGCGCCGACCTATGAGAGCGCGATCAAGCTCGCCAACGACCATGAGATGGGCAATGGCGTCGCCATCTTCACCCGTGACGGCGACGCCGCGCGCGACTTCGCTAGCCGTGTCCAGGTCGGCATGGTCGGCATCAACGTGCCGATCCCGGTGCCGATCGCCTACTACACGTTCGGCGGCTGGAAGGCGTCGTCCTTCGGCGATCTCAACCAGCACGGTCCGGACGCTTTCCGCTTCTACACCAAGACCAAGACGGTGACCTCGCGCTGGCCGTCCGGCATCAAGGACGGCGCCGAATTCGTCATCCCGACGATGAACTAGCCGGACGGTTTCCTGCTTGCGCGTCCTCGCCTTCGGCTGCGGGCGCGCGGGCGGCATCAAGGACGGCGCCGAGTTCGTCATCCCGACGATGAACTAGCCGGCGGTTTCCTGCTTGCGCGTCTTCGGCTGCGGGCGCGCGGGGCGGGCATGAAGGCAGACAGCAAAGGCTCGGGCTCAGAACCCCGAGCCTTTTTGCTGTCCGGTCGCGGTCGGTATCCACGTGAACGCTAATGTGATGGAACCTGGGGCGCGTTGCCGTCTTAGGTTGCAGTCCTGCCGCCTGGAGGCCTGGAGGCGCGGCAGATCAACCAACGGCGCTGGCGACAGCTTCGGGGGCAATCGTTTGGCGCAGGGAGGTGTCAGATGGCACGTCTTATGGCAACGATATCTCTGGCGGCGGCTTCCGCGTTTTTCGCCGCCCAGGCATCGGCAGCACCGCAATGCGCGGCGCGTACGGACATGGTCAAGGCGCTCGGTGAGAAGTTCCACGAAAGCCAGGCGGCGCACGGCCTGGTCAACCCGAGCGTGATACTCGAGATCTTCGTGTCCGACCAGGGCACCTGGACCATCCTGGCCACCGACATCCATGGCCAGAGCTGCGTCATCACGGCGGGCGAAGGTTGGGACGGTGCCGTGATGGCGGGGATGCCCGGCGCCTGAATTGACAAGCAGGCTCAGCGCGTCGCTGCCGCCTCGGCATGGCCGCGCAGCAGCGCCATCAGCCGCTTGGCGTCCTTGGCCGCGGCCTCTTCGTCTCCGTCAAGGATAGAGCGGATCAGGGCAACGTGGTGCTCGGCCGATTCGGCGAGCCCGGTATCGGCCTTGTAGCGGAACCAGAAGCGGCGGCTGTGGGTCTGCAAGGGGGCGGCCAGCCGCGCGGCAAAGGGGTTGTCGGCGGCCATCGCCAGCGCTTCGTCGAGCGCCTTGTCGGCCTGGATGAAGGCCAGCACGTTGCCTGAGATGACCGCCTTCTGCATGGCAAGGGCCGCCTCGTGAAACAGGTCGGCGGCCTCGCGGGTGACGAAGCGTGCGGCCGAGCGGGCCAGCACCACCTCGACGCCGCGCCGAGCGTCGAGCACGCGCAGCCAGTCGCCGGGATGCAGCGGCGCGATCGCGATGCCGGCACGCGGACGCACGTCGAGCAGCCCTTCCCAGGCCAGCCGCTGGATCGCCTCGCGCACCGGCGTGCGGCCGAGCGCCAGCCTATCGATTAGCGCGCCCTCCGTGACGAAGCTCGCCGGCGCCAGTTCGAGCGTGACGATCATGTGCTCGAGCACGCGATAGGCCCGGATCGCGGCCGGCTCCGACAAAGCGCTTGCTCCCTTGGATATCAAAGGCTGTCTCCTGATATATCCAGAATATATCATAACGGATTCCGTGTTGACAGCGGGTTTCTTAACAGATATACGACTGATATATCAGATGGAGCAATGATCATGTGGACCGGAGTTTTCCCCGCCGTCACGACCAAATTCACCGCCGACGATCGTCTCGACCATGCCGAGATGGAGCGTTGCTTTGCCCTGCAGATGGAGGCCGGCTGCGACGGCATCATCGTTTGCGGCTCGCTCGGCGAAGGACCGATGCTGTCGCATGACGAGAAGATCGAGGTGCTGAAGACCGCCCAGAAAGTCGCAGGCGACAAGCCCGTGCTGCTGACGGTCAACGAAGCCGGCACCCGCGAGGCTGCCAGCATCGCAAAGCGCGCCGCCAAGGAAGGCGCCAACGGCCTGATGGTGGTGCCGAGCCCGATCTACCACACCAATGCGGAAGAGACGGTGGCGGCCCTTCGCGCGGTCGCACAGGCCGGCGACCTGCCGGTGATGATCTACTCCAACCGCCTGGCCTATCGCGTCGACGTCACCGTCGACCAGATGGAGGAACTGGCGTCGGACAAGCGCTTCGTCGCCGTCAAGGAATCCTCCGACGACATCCGCCGCTCGACCGAGATCATCAATCGTCTGGGCACCCGATACGACCTGTTCACCGGCGTCGACAATCTGGCCTTCGAGGCGCTGTCGGTCGGTGCCATCGGCTGGGTGGCCGGCCTGGTCACCGCTTTCCCGCGCGAGACCGTCGCCATCTACCAGCTGATGAAGCAGGGCCGCCGCGAGGAGGCGCTTTCGATCTACCGCTGGTTCCGGCCGCTGCTCGATCTCGACGTCTCGACCTATCTGGTGCAGAACATCAAGTTTGCCGAAGTGTTCGCCATTCAAACCAATGACCGCGTGCGCATGCCGCGCCAGCCGCTGTCGGGCGAGCGCCGCAAGGCGGTCGAAAAGATCATCAAGGACGCGCTGGCGGTGCGGCCGACGCTGCCGCAGTTCTAGGCGGGATATGTCGCCGCAGTCCCCCTCATCCGGCCGCTACGCGGCCACCTTCTCTCCCCCAGGGGAGAAGAGGTCGTCGGCGCTGGCGCCTGTCTCTTCTCCCCGCCGGGGAGAAGGTGGCCCGAAGGGTCGGATGAGGGGGCTGGCTGTAAGGGGCGGGATTGGCACATGCACCACGGCACGCAGCCATGAATAGCGATGCTGCAATCGACATCGCCATCATCGGCGGCGGCATTATCGGCATCTGTGCGGCCGCCTCGCTTGCCGAGGCCGGGCGCGACGTCACGGTCTTCGACCGTACCGGCATCTGCGAGGAGACGAGTTCCGGCAATGCCGCCGCCTTCGCCTTCTCCGACGTGCTGCCGCTGGCCCACAAGGGCATGATCCGGCAATTGCCGAAATGGCTGGCCGACCCGCTCGGGCCACTCAGCATCCCGCCGGCCTACCTGCCGAAGCTCCTGCCCTGGCTGATCCGTTTCTGGCGGGCCGGCGCGCCGGAGAAATACGAGGCGAGCCTCGCCACCCAGGCCGGCATGATGAAGCTCGCCGAAGCGGAGTGGATGGGCTTGCTCGACCGCTCCGGTACGCGATCGATGCTGCGCGAAGACGGCTCGCTGGAACTTTACGAAAGCGAAGCCGAGTTTCAGGCCGGGTTGTCCGGCTGGGCCGCGCGCGAACGTTTTGGCATCGGCTTTCGCCATGTCGAGGGCGAGGGCCTTGCGACGCTGCAGCCGGGCCTGTCGGCACGCTTCGTCAAGGGCACGTTCGTGCCGGGCTGGAAGACGGTCGCCGACCCAAAGCTGCTCGGCAAGGCGGTGTGGGCCTATGCGCAGTCCAAGGGCGCGCGTTTTCAAATGGCTCGGATCGACCGTGTCGCGGCGGACCAGGATGGTGCGACGCTGACGCTGGCCGATGGATCCACAAGGCGCGCCAGGCAGCTCGTCATCACCGCCGGCGCCTGGTCGCACCTTCTGGCCAGGCAGCTCGGCGACCGCATTCCGCTCGAAACCGAGCGCGGCTACAACACGACCTTGCCGACGAGCGCCTTCGACGTGAAGCGGATGCTGATCTTCTCCGGCCATGGCTTCGTCATCACGCCGCTGGAAACAGGCTTGCGCGTCGGCGGCGCGGTCGAACTCGGCGGTATCGAACGGGCGCCCAATTATGCCAGGTCGAAGGCGCTGCTGCGGAAGGCGCAGAAATTCCTGCCGGGGCTCGATCCCTCGGGCGGGCGCGAATGGATGGGATTCCGGCCCTCGCTGCCGGATTCGGTGCCGGTCATCGGCAAGGCGCAGGGAAGCCGGCCGGTGGTCTATGCCTTCGGCCACGGCCATCTCGGCTTGACCGAGGCGGCCGCCACCGGGCGGTTGATCCGGGGGCTCGTCCTGGGGCAGACTCCACCTGTCGATCTGGCCCCCTTCAGTCCACAACGGTTTTGATTTTTCGGGTTTTGATTTTCGAGGAACGACATGGCCAAGAAATCCTTCTTCTGCATCGACGGCCACACTTGCGGCAATCCGGTGCGGCTGGTCGCCGGCGGCGGGCCATTGCTGCTAGGTTCGACGATGATGGAACGGCGCGCGCATTTCCTCGCCGAGTATGACTGGATCCGCACCGGATTGATGTTCGAGCCGCGCGGTCACGACGTGATGTCCGGCTCGATCCTCTACCCGCCGACGCGCGAGGATTGCGACATCGCCATCCTGTTCATCGAAACCTCGGGCTGCCTGCCGATGTGCGGCCACGGCACCATCGGCACGGTGACGATGGCGATCGAGCACGAGCTGATCAAGCCGAAGACGCCAGGCGTGCTGAGGCTCGACACGCCGGCCGGCCTGGTCATCGCCGAATACAAACAGGTCGGCGAATATGTCGAGGAGGTGCGCATCACCAACGTGCCGTCCTTCCTCCATGCCGAAGGTTTGACGGTCGAGTGTCCCGGGCTTGGCGAGATCACCGTCGATGTCGCCTATGGCGGCAATTTCTACGCCATCGTCGAGCCGCAGGCGAACTACCGCGACATGGCCGACTATTCCGCGGGCGACTTCATCGCCTGGAGCCCGGTGGTGCGGCAGCGGCTCAACGAGAAATATACTTTCGTGCATCCTGAGAACCCAGGCATCAACCGGCTGTCGCACATGCTGTGGACCGGCAGCCCAACGGTCGCGGGAGCCGACGCCCGCAACGCCGTCTTCTACGGCGACAAGGCGATCGACCGCTCACCCTGCGGCACAGGCACCTCGGCACGCATGGCGCAGCTTCACGCCAAGGGCAAGCTCAAGGCCGGCGACAGCTTCGTCCATGAATCGATCATCGGCTCGCTGTTCAAGGGCAAGGTCGAAAAGAAGGTCACGGTCGCGGGAAAGCCGGCGATCATTCCCTCGATCGGCGGCTGGGCGCGCACGACCGGATTGAACACGATCTTCATCGATGACCGCGATCCGTTCGCGCACGGGTTCATCGTCAAATAGTCGATTCATCACGCCAGGGAAGGCGCGCAAACGCAAAAGGGAATTCTGTCAGGAACGCAACGATTCTTCTCATCACCTAATTTTGACGGCGATTTCTTCGAAGCGGGGCGCATGATGAAGTCGAATCGTCAAAGACATTGCGTTATGCCAATGGTAGGGTCCGCGATAGTCCAGGGGTCGGGAGCGAAAAAACGGGCAATCGGACGGCGTGCCGCCAAAACACGCATCACGATTGAAAAATCACGTTGCAATCCGGCCTCGAAACTTTACGACTAGGGGAAATACGAAAAGGAATGCGTCTGCATGGGCGACATTCCAGGGGAGCCATGTACACATGCAGTATTTTGTCCAGCAGCTTATCAACGGGCTGACGCTGGGATCGATCTATGGGCTGATCGCGATTGGCTATACGATGGTCTACGGCATCATCGGCATGATCAACTTCGCCCATGGCGATATCTTCATGGTGGGCGCCTTCGCGGCGCTGATCGTGTTCCTCATCCTCGGCGCGCTGTTCTACTCGGTGCCCGTGGTCATCGCACTGCTGGTCATGATGATCGTGGCGATGCTGCTCACCAGCCTCTACAACTGGACGATCGAGAAAGTCGCCTACAGGCCGCTGCGCGGCTCGTTCCGCCTGGCGCCGCTGATCACCGCTATCGGCATGTCGATCGCACTGTCGAACTTCGTCCAGGTGACCCAAGGACCGCGCAACAAGCCGATCCCGCCGATGGTCTCCGAGGTCTACAACATCAACGGTGTCAGCGTGTCGCTGAAGCAGATCATCATCGTCATCGTCACCGCGCTGTTGCTGGCGCTGTTCTGGTATCTGGTCAACAAGACCTCGCTTGGCCGCGCCCAGCGCGCCTGCGAACAGGACCGCAAGATGGCGGCGCTGCTTGGCATCGATGTCGACCGCACCATCTCGATCACCTTCATCATGGGCGCCGCCCTCGCCGCCGTCGCCGGCACGCTGTTCCTGATGTACTACGGGGTCGTTGCCTTCTCCGACGGCTTCACGCCTGGTGTGAAAGCCTTCACGGCCGCAGTGCTCGGCGGCATCGGCTCGCTGCCGGGCGCCGTACTCGGCGGGCTGCTGATCGGCTTCATCGAAAGCATGTGGTCGGCGTATTTCTCGATCGACTATAAGGACGTCGCGGCGTTCTCGATCCTGGCGATCGTGCTGATCTTCCTGCCTTCCGGCATTCTGGGCCGGCCAGAAGTCGAAAAGGTCTGAGATCATGGCCGTCACCGTATCTCCCGAGCGCGACACCGTCGCCACTCCTGTCCAACGCGCCCTCAAGGAAGCGTTCTATGCCGGCGCCATCTCGTTTGGCCTGTTCGTGCTGTTCATCGGGCTGAAGACCGGCCAGAACATGTCCAATGAACTGGTCGTGACGACGCGTTGGGGCCTGCTCGCCGCCGTGGTCATCGCCACGGCCGTCGGACGCTTCCTCTATGTCGCCTACGGCCAGCCGTTTATGGCCAGCCAGAAGATAACCAATGTTGCCACCGGCCTGTTGCCGGCCAGCGTGGCGTCACGGTTCTTCCAACTGCCGTGGTTTATCGCGGCCGTTGTGGCGGTGGTGCTGCTGTTTGCATTGAACAGTTCTCTCGCCGGATGGGTGGGAGCAGAACCGGCTGGCTATCTGCAATTCCTGCGCGCCGTTGCGGTCATCTACGTGCTGGCTTGCGTGATCTACTACTTCCGCGCCTTCATCCATGCCAACTTCACCAAATTGGGCATCACGGCGTTGGTGCTGTACCCGATCCTAGTGATCGCGGTGCTGTCGCTGAACGCCTGGTCGATTGTCGGCGGGATGCAGGGTTCGCTGAAATGGGTCGATAATTTCGGCATCCAGATCCTGATCTATGTGATGCTGGCATGGGGCCTGAACATCGTCGTCGGCCTCGCTGGCCTGCTCGACCTCGGCTACGTCGCCTTCTATGCACTTGGCGCCTATGCGTATGCACTTCTCGCCACGCATTTCGGCCTGTCTTTCTGGATCCTGTTGCCGGCCGCGGGCGCCATGGCGGCGCTGTGGGGTGTGCTGCTCGGCTTCCCGGTGCTGCGCCTGCGCGGCGACTATCTGGCAATCGTCACGCTGGCTTTCGGCGAGATCATCCGCCTGGTGCTGATCAACTGGCGTGAGGTCACCAACGGTTCAGCCGGCATTTCCGGCATTCCCAAGGTCAGCTTCTTCGGCCTGATGTCGTTCAACGTGTCAGACCCGAACTACATTGCCAAGGTACTGGGCATCGCCCAGTCGGGCGCCTACTACAAGATCTTCCTCTACTACCTGATCCTTGGCCTTTGCCTGCTCACCGCCTTCGTCACCATCAGGCTGCGCCGTCTGCCTGTCGGCCGTGCATGGGAAGCCTTGCGCGAGGACGAGATTGCCTGCCGCTCGCTCGGCATCAACACCACCACCACCAAACTGACCGCCTTTGCAACCGGTGCCATGTTCGGTGGCTTCGCCGGCTCTTTCTTCGCCGCGCGGCAAGGCTTCGTCAGCCCGGAATCCTTCGTCTTCCTGGAATCGGCCATCATCCTGGCCATCGTCGTGCTCGGCGGCATGGGATCGCTGGTCGGCATCGCGGTTGCCGCGATGGTGATGATCGGCGGCACCGAGGCGCTGCGCGAACTCGACTTCCTCAAGCAGATCTTCGGGCCGGACTTCACGCCCGAACTCTACCGCATGCTTTTGTTCGGCATGGCCATGGTCATCGTCATGCTGTGGAAGCCGCGTGGCTTCGTCGGCAGTCGCGAACCGACGGCTTTCCTGAAAGAGCGAAGGGCGGTCTCCGGGTCCTTTACCAAGGAAGGACACGGCTGATGAATGCGAACCCGATCGAGAAGACCAACACCGGCATGAACGACGCTATCCTGCAGGTCGAACACCTGTCGATGAAGTTCGGCGGCCTGGTCGCCATCGGCGACCTGTCCTTCACCGCCAGGCGCGGCGAGATCACGGCGCTGATCGGTCCCAACGGCGCCGGCAAGACCACCGTGTTCAACTGCATCACCGGCTTCTACAAGCCGTCGGAAGGCATGATCACGCTCAACCGGGCCGACGGCTCGAGCTACCTGCTGGAGCGGCTGCCCAACCACGAGATCCCGGCGCGCGCCACGGGGGCGCGCACCTTTCAGAACATCCGCCTGTTCTCGGGTATGACGCTGCTGGAGAACCTTTTGGTTGCCCAGCACAACAAGCTGATGAAGGCATCCGGTTATACGGTGCTTGGCCTGTTCGGCTTCAGCGGTTATCGCAAGGCCTCGGCCGAATCGGTGGAGCTCGCCAAGCACTGGCTGGAGAAGGCGGATCTCGTCGACCGTGCCGACGATCCGGCCGGCGATCTGCCCTATGGCGCGCAGCGGCGGCTCGAGATCGCGCGCGCCATGTGCACCGGGCCGGAGCTTCTGTGCCTCGACGAGCCGGCAGCCGGTCTCAACCCGAAGGAATCGCTGGCCCTCAATGCGCTGCTGATGGACATCAAGAATACGTCGGGCACCTCGATCCTGCTGATCGAGCACGACATGTCAGTGGTCATGAAGATTTCCGACCACGTCGTGGTGCTGGAATATGGCCGCAAGATCTCCGACGGCAACCCGCAGTCGGTGCGAACCGATCCACGCGTCATCGCTGCCTATCTCGGCGTCGACGACGAGGAGGTCGAGACGGTGCTGACCGAAGTCGGCGACGAGGACGTCATCGAACAACTCGACACCGGTCCGGATTCCGCGCATGGGCCGGGCACGTCGTCGTCGTATCTCGCTGGGCCGGTGAGCGACACGGTTAGCCACAGCGAAGGTGAGCGCGTCACGGTGTCCAAGGGCGCCTCGAAGGCGGCGCAGGTCGATGCGCGCGCGGCGAGCGTGGCAAGCAGGCCAATCGTCGCCAACCCGGCCCCGGCAGCCAAGCCGGCGGCGAAACCGGCAGCGAAGAAACCGGCGGCCAAGAAAACGGCCGCGACGAAAACGGCCGAGACGAAAACGATGGGCAAGGCGCCGGCGGCGAAGGCCGAAGGCGTTTCGAACCGCCTCGCTGCCCCACGTGGCGGCAAGGCCGACAATCTGACCCGCATCAAAGGCATCGGTACGGTCAACGAGAAGAAGCTCAACGAACACGGCATCTTCCATTTCGACCAGATCGGCGCCTGGAAGAAGGCCGATGTCGAGGCGGTCGAAGCCTATCTCGCCTTCGATGGGCGCATCGCGCGCGAGGAATGGGTCAAGCAGGCCAAGCTGCTCGGCCAAGGCAAGGATACGGAATTCTCGCGCCGCGTCGATGCGGGCAAGGTGGCGACCAGCCATGCTTCCGGAAAGGCTGCAAAAGCGGCTTCGAAGACTACAAACGTGGCTTCAGAGAAGACCGCAAAATCGGCTTCGAAGACCGCAAACGCGGCTTCCGGGAAGACTGCTGCCAAGCCTGCCGCAGGCAAGCGCGGAGGGGGCAAGTGATGGCCGGGACAACGCTGCTCGATATCAAGGGTGTGCAGACCTACTACGGCAACATCCGGGCGCTGAACGGCGTCGACGTTACCGTCAAGGAGGGTGAGATCGTGGCGCTGATCGGCGCCAACGGCGCCGGCAAGTCGACGCTGATGATGACCATCTTCGGCGCGCCACGGGCTCGCGCGGGCACGATCACCTTCGCCGGCACCGACATCACCCAGATGCCGACGCACGAGATCGCGCGCATGCGCATCGCGCAATCGCCGGAGGGGCGCCGCATCTTCCCGCGCATGACGGTGATGGAAAACCTGCAGATGGGCGCCAGCCTCGACAACCTCAAACATTACGACGAGGACGTCGAGAAGGTGTTCACGCTGTTTCCCCGCCTGAAGGAGCGCATCGCCCAGCGCGGCGGCACGCTGTCGGGCGGCGAGCAGCAGATGCTGTCGATCGGACGCGCGCTGATGGCGCGGCCGAAACTGCTGCTGCTCGACGAGCCGTCCCTGGGGCTGGCGCCGCTGATCGTCAAGCAGATATTCGATGCCATCCGCGAGTTGAACCGCACGCAAGGGCTGACTGTGTTCCTGGTCGAGCAGAACGCGTTCGGCGCGCTCAAGCTCGCCACGCGCGGCTACGTCATGGTCAACGGCAATGTGACGATGAGCGGCACCGGCAAGGAACTGCTCGCCAATCCGGAAGTGCGCGCCGCCTATCTCGAAGGCGGACATCATTGAGTTTGGAGCGGGATGTGCATCCGGCATTCCGCTCCAAATTGTTTGTCACATGATCTTTGTCCGAAAGTCTGGAACTTTTCGGGATCATGCCAGGGAGACTTCACCATGCAAGGCATTCTCTATGAGGAACCGTCGATCTGGCAGTTCTTCTTCGTCACCTGCCTGCTCGGCGGCTGGGCTGCCTGGATGACCGGCAAGGCCAGCGCCCAGACGTGGCGCAGCTTTATCCAGCTGTTCGCCTATCTGCTGGGGCTCGGCATCGGCATCCGCTTCATCCATCATGCGCTGTTCGACGGCACGATGTTCTCGCTGCATTACTATGTCGTAGACACCATCGTGCTGATGATATTGGGCTTCGTCGGCTATCAATACACACGAACCAACCAGATGGTCACACAGTATAATTGGCTCTACGAAAGAGCTTCGATTTTGAGCTGGAAACCGAAAGGTTGACGTTCATCATTAACGCCGCGTCAGGGATGAAACGGCGTGACAAGTGCCTGAAAATCGGCAAACTATGCTTTCTGCGATAAGGGTGGGCATCGCATGAAAGCTTCATCCACGCCCACTCCGTTAATGGGAGCGTTTAAATGAAAAAGTCACTTTTGTCCGCCGTGGCCCTGACCGCGCTTATCGCGTTCAGCGGCAATGCGTGGGCTGACGTACTGTTCGCCGTCGCCGGTCCGATCACCGGCCCGAACGCGGCCTTCGGCGCACAGCTGCAGAAGGGCGCCGAGGCGGCCGTCGCTGCGATCAATGCCAAGGGCGGCATCAATGGCGAGCAGATCAAGCTCGAAATCGGCGACGACGTCTCCGATCCAAAGCAGGGCATCTCGGTCGCCAACAAGTTCGTCGGCGACGGCGTCAAGTTCGTGATCGGCCACTTCAACTCGGGCGTGTCGATCCCGGCCTCGGAAGTCTACGCCGAAAACAACATCGTCGAAATCACGCCGGCCGCGACCAACCCTAAGTTCACCGAGCGCGGCCTGTGGAACGTGTTCCGCACCTGCGGACGCGACGACCAGCAGGGCGCCATCGCCGGCGCCTACATCGCCGCGAATTTCAAGGATGCCAAGGTCGCCGTCATTCATGACAAGACCCCCTATGGCCAAGGCCTTGCCGACGAAACCAAGAAGGCAATGAATGCCGCTGGCGTCAAGGAAGTCATGTATGAAGGCATCAATGTCGGCGACAAGGACTTCTCGGCGCTGATCGCCAAGATGAAGGAAGCCGGCGTCACCCTGATCTATTGGGGCGGCCTGCATACCGAAGCCGGCCTGATCATCCGCCAGTCCGCGGATCAGGGCCTGAAGGCTCCGATGATGTCGGGCGACGGCATCGTGACGGACGAGCTTGCGGCGATCGCGGGCGACGCCGTTGCCGGTACGCTCAACACGTTCGGCCCCGACCCACGCCTGATCCCGGCCAACAAGGAACTCGTCGAGAAGTTCCGCGCGCAGGGCTTTGAGCCGGAAGCTTACACGCTCTACGCCTACGCCGCCGTGCAGGTGGTCGCCGAGGCGGCCGCTGCCGCCAAGACGAACGACCCGCAGGCCGTTGCCAAGGCGATGCATGAAAGCGGTCCGTTCCCGACCGTCCTGGGCGATCTTGCCTATGACGCCAAGGGCGACCCGAAGCTGCCGGGCTACATCATGTACGAGTGGAAGAAGAAGGACGACGGAAAGTATTCCTGGTTCCCGAAGTCGTAATCCGCTCAGACAGATCTGAGACCAATGATGCCCGGCGCCACGCGCCGGGCATTTTCTTTGGGCGCATTCCTGTGGCCGATGACCCTTCTTCGCCGGCTCCCCTTGGGCCGGAGAGATCGCATCCAGGATCGAAATTGTCGCCCTTGTTCCGTCCGTTCGCGCGAATGCGTGCGAGTGTTGGCCGGATAATTGATTTAAATCGGTTTAAATGCGCGTTGATTTTGTTTGCACTGCAGCATTTTCACGCTAATCATGGCGCCGGTTTCTCTTCCCTTCCGCTGCTGGAGCCCAGTCCTTGGCCATCACGAAGATCCTCGTCGCCAACCGGTCAGAAATCGCCATCCGCGTCTTTCGCGCGGCCAACGAACTGGGCCTTAAAACCGTGGCGATCTGGGCCGAGGAAGACAAATATTCGCTGCACCGCTTCAAGGCCGACGAGAGCTACCAGGTCGGGCGCGGCCCGCATCTCACCAAGGACATGGGGCCGATCGAGAGCTATCTGTCGATCGAGGAAGTGATCCGCGTCGCCAGGCTTTCGGGCGCCGATGCGATCCACCCGGGTTACGGGCTTCTGTCGGAGAGCCCCGAATTCGCCGAGGCCTGCGCGCAGGCCGGCATCACCTTCATCGGGCCGAAGCCGGATACGATGCGCCGGCTCGGCAACAAGGTCGCGGCGCGCAATCTGGCCATAGAGGTCGGCGTGCCGGTGATCCCCGCCACCGATCCGCTGCCCGACGTCATGGACGCGGTCAAGAAACTGGCCAAGGAGATCGGCTATCCGGTGATGCTGAAGGCCTCGTGGGGCGGCGGCGGACGCGGCATGCGCGCCATCCGCGCCGAGGCCGATCTCGCCCGCGAAGTCACGGAAGGCAAGCGCGAGGCGAAAGCCGCCTTCGGCAAGGACGAGGTCTATCTCGAAAAGCTGATCGAGCGCGCCCGCCATGTCGAGGTGCAGGTGCTTGGCGACACCCATGGCAACGCCGTGCATCTGTTCGAGCGCGACTGCTCGATCCAGCGCCGCAACCAGAAAGTCGTCGAGCGTGCGCCCGCGCCCTATCTCGAAATGTCGCAGCGCGACGAGC
Organism: Mesorhizobium sp. B283B1A; assembly: GCF_020165735.1. Taxonomy (NCBI): domain Bacteria; kingdom Pseudomonadati; phylum Pseudomonadota; class Alphaproteobacteria; order Hyphomicrobiales; family Phyllobacteriaceae; genus Mesorhizobium; species Mesorhizobium sp. B283B1A. Next base: position 44,862 of record NZ_JAIUIQ010000012.1, on the reverse strand, counting down.
TTTGCGGCCACGCGCTGAAGATCGCGCGCGAAACCAGCTACATCGGCGCCGGCACGGTCGAGTTCCTGCAGGATGCCGATACCGGCAAGTTCTATTTCATCGAGGTCAACCCGCGCATCCAGGTCGAACATACCGTCACCGAGATGGTGACCGGCATCGATATCGTCAAAGCCCAGATCCACATTCTCGACGGCTTCGCCATCGGCACGCCGGAATCGGGCGTGCCGGCGCAGCGGGACATCAGGCTGAACGGCCATGCCTTGCAGTGCCGCATCACCACCGAGGATCCCGAGCATAATTTCATCCCGGATTACGGCCGCATCACCGCCTATCGCGGCGCCACCGGCTTCGGCATCCGCCTTGACGGCGGCACCGCCTATTCCGGCGCGGTCATCACCCGCTTCTACGATCCGCTGCTGGAGAAGGTGACGGCCTGGGCGCCGACGCCGGCCGAGACCATCGCGCGCATGAACCGCGCCTTGCGCGAGTTCCGCATCCGCGGCGTCGCCACCAACCTCACCTTCCTCGAAGCGATCATCAATCACCCGAGCTTCGCCGACAATTCCTATACGACGAAGTTCATCGACACGACGCCGGAGCTGTTCCAGCAGGTCAAGCGTCAGGACCGGGCGACCAAGCTCGTCAACTACCTGGCTGACGTCAGCGTCAACGGCCATCCCGAGACGCGCGGCCGGCCGATGCCGAAGGCCGATGCGGCGGCGCCCGTGGTGCCCTATCTCAACGGCAACGTCCCCGCCGGCAGCAAGCAGAAGCTCGATGTGCTCGGCCCGGAAAAGTTCGCCGCCTGGATGCGAGAGCAGAAGGAAGTTCTGGTCACCGATACGACGATGCGCGACGGCCATCAGTCGCTGCTGGCGACCCGCATGCGCACGCATGACATTGCCGGCATCGCCGGCACCTATGCGCGCGCCCTGCCGCAGCTTTTGTCGCTCGAATGCTGGGGCGGCGCGACCTTCGACGTGGCTATGCGCTTCCTCACAGAGGACCCGTGGGAGAGGCTGTCGCTGGTGCGCGAGGCAGCGCCCAACCTGTTGCTGCAGATGCTGCTGCGCGGCGCCAATGGCGTCGGCTACACCAACTATCCCGACAATGTCGTGCAGCATTTCGTCAAGCAGGCGGCTGCCGGCGGCATCGACCTGTTCCGTGTCTTCGATTGCCTGAACTGGGTCGAGAACATGCGCGTCGCCATGGACGCGGTCGGCGCCGAGGGAAAGCTCATCGAAGCGGCGATGTGCTACACCGGCGATATTCTCGATCCGGCGCGGGCCAAGTACGACCTCAAATACTATGTCGGGCTGGCCAGGGAATTGCAGGCCGCCGGCGCCCACATCATCGCGGTCAAGGACATGGCCGGCCTGCTGAAGCCGAGTGCTGCCCGCGCGTTGTTCAAGGCGCTGCGCGAGGCGACGGACCTGCCGATTCATTTCCACACCCACGACACGTCGGGCCTGTCGGCGGCGACGGTGCTGGCGGCGGTGGAGAGCGGCGTCGACGCCATCGACGCGGCGATGGATGCCTTCTCCGGCAACACGTCGCAGCCTTGCCTGGGCTCGATCGTCGAGGCGCTGAAAGGTACCGAGCGCGATCCGGGCCTCGACCCGCAATGGATCCGCAAGATCTCGTTCTACTGGGAAGCGGTGCGCAACCAGTACGCCGCCTTCGAAAGCGACCTGAAAGGACCGGCCTCGGAAGTCTACCTGCACGAAATGCCGGGCGGACAGTTCACCAACCTCAAGGAACAGGCGCGCTCGCTTGGGCTGGAGACGCGCTGGCACGAGGTGGCGCAGACTTATCACGACGTCAATTTGATGTTCGGCGACATCGTCAAGGTAACACCGTCGTCCAAGGTTGTCGGCGACATGGCGCTGATGATGGTGAGCCAGGATCTGACGGTCGCCGATGTCGAGAACCCGGCCAGGGACATCGCCTTCCCGGACTCGGTCGTCTCGATGCTGCGCGGCGATCTCGGCCAGTCGCCGGGCGGCTGGCCGCAAGCGCTGCAGAAAAAGGCGCTGAAGGGCGACAAGCCGATCACGGCGCGGCCCGGCTCGCTGCTGAAGCCCGCCGATCTCAAGGCCAGCCGCAAGGAGATCGAGGAGAAGCTCGAGCGCAAGCTCTCTGAATACGAGTTCGCCTCGTGGCTGATGTATCCGAAGGTGTTTTCCGACTTCGCCGCGGCGCAGGAAGCCTACGGCCCGGTCAGCGTCCTGCCGACGCCGACCTATTTCTACGGCATGAAATCGGAAGACGAGATCTTCGTCGACATCGAGAAGGGCAAGACGCTGGTGATACGGTGCCTGGCCATCGGCGATGTCGACGACAAGGGCATGGTCACCGTGTTCTTCGAGCTCAACGGCCAGCCGCGTCGCGTCAAGGTGCCGGACCGGGCGCATGGCGCCTCCGCCGCCAAGGCGCGCCGCAAGGCCGAACCCGGCAACGAGGCGCATGTCGGCGCGCCGATGCCGGGCGTGGTTTCCGCGCTTGCGGTCGCCGCCGGCCAGGCTGTGAAGGCCGGCGACGTGCTGCTCTCCATCGAGGCCATGAAGATGGAGACGGCACTGCATGCCGAGCGCGACGGCACGGTCGCCGAGGTGCTGGTCAAGGCCGGCGACCAGATCGATGCCAAGGATTTGCTGATCGCCTTCGCCTGAAGGCTCACTCAAGCGGGCAGGCTGTCGGCTTCTGTCGGCAGCCCTTGGCGCGCTGTTCGATAACCGCTTGACCCCGTGCCCCCGGTCGGGCATCGAACCGCTGAAATTCGCCGTGGCACGGTCCCCGAGTCGCGGCGCAGAACCGATTTTTTGGAGAAAAACATGGCCGACGATATCACCGAGACCAGCCAGACTGTTGCCGCCGGCCAGCTGCGTGCCCTCATCGAGCGCATCGAGCGGCTCGAGGAAGAAAAGAAGACGATCGCCGACGACATCAAGGAAGTGTTCGCCGAGGCCAAGGGCACCGGTTTCGACACCAAGGCGATCCGTACCATCATCCGTCTGCGCAAGAAGGATCAGGCCGAACGCCAAGAGGAAGACGCCATCCTCGATCTGTATATGGCCGCGCTCGGCATGGTGTAGAGACTGTTTGGAAATTCTACTCTGGCGGCCATCTGATGGCGTTTTCTGCGCTTCCGGTGCTCACGGACCAATGTCCGCTCCGCTCCGGTTCTCGAAACCACCACCATATGACTCGCCAGAGCGAATTTCGAAAAAGCCTCTAAGGGCTCGGCAACGATCTAAACCTGGGTGATGCTGGAGCGGCATCGAACCATGAGCGAATTCGACTTTGGCGGCCGTCGCGCCTCGGAATTCCGCCATCGCGGCTTCTGGTCGCTGTTCGCTGAACGGCATCCGGAAGAAAGGGCGCGGTTGGCGCGGCGTGGACCCTGGTTCTGGCAGCGCGGATTGCCTGATTTTGCCCTGGTCCTGTCCATGTATGTCGCGCCGGCGCAGAACCATGTCGGCGTCTTCTTCGGCCGCAACGAGAAGTTCGGCGCCACGCAAAGCTGGGCGCGGCTGAAGCCGTTCCAGCCGGCGATCGAAGACAGGCTGAAGCTCAGGCCGGAGCAAAGTTGCGAAGGCCTCGGCATCAATTCGATGTGGCGGGTGAACTGCTATGCCGAGGACAACTGGCCGGCGATGACCGACTGGCTGGTGACGGAATGCTCGCGTGTAGAGCAGGCTGTTACCGAAGTGCTGGGGCAGAGCTAGGTGATCGCGGATTTCTTCCGCTCGCGCTGGCTTGGCCAGGTGCCGCTCGACCGGCTGTTCTGGCGCGACATGATTCTCGCCGGGACATTGATCAATATGGCGTCTTCGGCGCTGGCGCTGGTCCTGCTCGGCCTCAAGCTGCCGCTGTGGCTGGTTCTGGCGGTGCATTTCGCGCCGGTGCCCTACAACATCTTCCTGACGTCGGCCGTGTGGCGGACGGCCGAGAGCGGCGCCAAGGCGTCGCTGATGCTGCTGGGCTCCGCACTCTGGCTTATTGCCACCGTGGTCGTCTGAAGAACGGCACCAGGCATGAAAAAGGGCGGCCGAAGCCGCCCTTTTCCGGAGCTATAGGCTGCCGTTCAGGCGGCCGGTTCGAATTTCAGCGCCACACCGTTGATGCAGTAGCGCAGGCCGGTCGGCGGCGGGCCGTCCTCGAATACGTGGCCGAGATGGCTGCCGCAGCGGGCGCAGTGGCATTCGGTGCGGACCATGCCGTAGCTGCGGTCGATGGTGTTCTCGACCGAACCTGGCACCGGATCGTTGAAGCTCGGCCAGCCGGTGCCGCTCTCGAACTTCAGCTTGGATTCGAACAGCGGCTGGTCGCAGCCGACGCAGGAAAATGTGCCGGCGCGCTTCTCGTAGAGCAAGGCGCAGCTTCCCGGGCGCTCGGTGCCGTGGCCGCGCATGACCGCATATTGCTCCGGCGTCAGCCGGGCGCGCCATTCGGCGTCGGTGCGGGTGACGGGATAGGTGTGGGTGTCCATGTGATCTCCTCAGCCTTGGCGGCTCGTTATTGGTTGCAACCTCATATTCGCCCGAAGATAGGCGTTTGTTACCGGCATGGCCAGTTCTGGCGCACTCAATGCTTCCTTGAAAGCTGCTTAGTCGCGCCTTCGAGCCCGGCCAGCGTCAGCGGAAACATGCGGCCGCCGAAGATGTCGCGGATCATCGCGATCGAATGGGTAAAGCCCCAGTTCTTCTCGCTCTCCGGATTGAGCCACACCGCATTCGGCCACTGCCGCAGCAGACGGGCGAGCCAGACAGCGCCGGCTTCCGGGTTCCAGTGTTCGACCGAGCCGCCGGGATGGGCGATCTCATAAGGGCTCATCGAGGCGTCGCCGACGACGATCACCTTGTAGTCCGGCCCGTATTTGTGGATGAGGTCGAAGGTCGGGACCGTTTCGGCATGGCGTCGTCGATTGTCCTTCCACACGCCCTCGTAGAGGCAGTTGTGGAAATAGAAATATTCGAGCTGGCGAAGTTCGGCGCGGGCGGCCGAAAACAGCTCCTCGACGCTTTTGATGTGATCGTCCATCGAGCCGCCGACATCGAAGAACATCAAAAGCTTCACGGCGTTGCGCCGCTCGGGCCGCGTCTGCACGTCGAGATAGCCGTGCTCGGCGGTGGCGTGGATTGTGCCGGGCAGGTCGAATTCTTCCTCAGCGCCCTCGCGCACCCAGCGGCGCAGCCGCTTCAGCGCGATCTTGATGTTGCGGGTGCCGAGTTCGACCGCATCGTCGAAATTCCGGAATTCGCGCTTGTCCCACACCTTCACCGCGCGGCGATTGCGGCTTTCATGCTGGCCGATGCGCACGCCTTCGGGATTGTAGCCATAAGCGCCGAAGGGCGACGTGCCGCCAGTGCCGATCCATTTCGAGCCGCCCTGGTGGCGGCCCTTCTGCTCCTCGAGCCGCTGTTTCAAGGTCTCCATCAGCTTGTCGAAACCGCCGAGCGCCTCGACCAGTCTTTTCTCTTCCTCGGTCAGGTGCTTTTCGGCAAGCCGGCGCAGCCATTCCTCGGGAATGTTGGCGACATCCACCGCATCCGGTCCGCCCAGCGCCTCGATGCCCTTGAAGACATGCGCGAACACCTGGTCGAAGCGGTCAATATGGCGCTCGTCCTTCACCAAGGCGGCGCGGGCGAGGTAATAAAAACCTTCGACGTCGTAGTCGACCAGCCCGGCTTCCAGACCCTCCAGCAGCGACAGATATTCCCTGAGCGAGACGGGAACGCGTGCAGCCTTCAGTTCGAGGAAGAAGGGGATGAACATGGCCGGTTATAGCAAATCATACTCGACGAAGCCCGTGCGGCGGGCGACGTGGTCGTAAAGCTTGCGTGCGGTGGTGTTGGTCTCGTGCGTCATCCAGTAGACATTCTTGACGCCGATCTTGCCGGCTTCCTGCTTGACCGCCTCGATCAGTGCCGCACCGATACCCTTGCCGCGGACGTCCGGGTCGGCGAACAAATCCTGCAGATAGCAGTTGTTTTTCTCCGACCAGCCGGAGCGGTGGTACAGGTAGTGCGTGAGACCGACCGCTTTGCCGTCCAGTGTGGCGATGAAGCCTTTCGGCTCGAATTCACCCGGAGTGAATAGCCGCTTCCAGGTGACGGCGTAGACCTCTTCCGGCAGCTTGGTCTCGTAGAAGGTCAGGTAGTCGGTCCACAGGCGGCGCCAGTCGGCATGGTCGGATTGGGCAAGCGGGCGGACGGTGATCTCGGTCATTTCGTTTCCTCCGAAGGGGTCAGGTCGAAGCTGCCCACCTGTTCGGCTAACGGCAACGGTCCACAGCCGGGGAAAGCGCTAACCCTGCCTGCGCGCCATGAAGGCCAGCCGCTCCAACAGATGGACATCCTGCTCGTTCTTCAGCAATGCGCCGTGCAGCTTGGGCAGCGCGTTCTTCGGGTCGGCGCGCAAATCCTCCGGCGCGATATCGTCGGCGACCAGCAGGCGGATCCAGTCGAGCGCCTCGGAGGTCGACGGCTTCTTCTTCAGCCCCGGCACTTCGCGGATCTCGTAGAACTGGGTGAGCGCCGCGCGCACCAGATCGTGCTTGATGCCGGGATAGTGGACGCCGACAATCCTGTGCAGCGTCTCGACGTCGGGAAAGCGGATGTAGTGGAAGAAGCAGCGGCGCAGGAAGGCGTCCGGCAGCTCCTTCTCGTTGTTGGAGGTGATGATGACAATGGGACGGATTGCGGCGCGGATGGTCTCGCCGGTCTCGTAGACGAAGAACTCCATCCGATCGAGCTCTTGCAGGAGGTCGTTGGGAAACTCGATGTCGGCCTTGTCGATCTCGTCGATCAGGAGCACGACCTTCTTGCCGGCGGCGAAGGCTTGCCAGAGCTTGCCGCGCTTGATGTAGTTCTTGATGTCGTTGAACCTGGTATCGCCGAGCTGGCTGTCGCGCAGCCGCGACACGGCATCATATTCGTAAAGACCTTGCTGGGCCCGCGTCGTCGATTTGACGTGCCATTCGATGAGGTCGAGGCCGAGTGCCGCCGCCACCTGGCGGGCGAGTTCGGTCTTGCCGGTGCCGGGCTCGCCCTTGACCAGCAAGGGCCGCTCCAGCGCGATCGCCGCGTTGACCGCCACCATCAGATCCTTGTCGGCGACATAGGCCTCCGTGCCTTCGAAACGCATTTGTGCTCCTTGGTTCATTCCGGGAGACCGTAAGGAGGCGGCTCGGCCCGCGCAAGGGTGGGGTGTCCGTGACGACCGTGCGAGACCCGCGGGGAAAGAACGCCAATTCTCTGGCGCTTAGCCGACCGGCGGCCTATATTGGGCGGGACGGTCTGCGCTTCCCGGCAGGAGAACATTTTCCCCGGGGCCTTAACGATCCTTAGGGAGCTGTCCCTGGGAAGACCCGTGGGTTTTCTCACACGGCGCCCACCTACTTTGTAGGTTCCCGGGATCGCTCTCTCCACCGGTTGTGTGGATCGTCACTTCTTGCCCATCTCCGCGTATTCCGGTGGATGTTGCGGTAGAAAACGTCGCTCCTAAAACGCCCTCCAGATTTGACCTTTCTATCGTCGCGGCATGACATCTCTCAAAGACCTGAAAAAACAGCTTCGCCTCGAGGCTCTCGGCCGCCGCGATGCGCTTGATGAATTCTGGCGTGTGGAAGTCGCGCTCGAAATGGCCGAGACGGCGCGCGACCAGCTCGCCATCGAACCCGGCCAGATCGTGTCGGGCTTCTGGCCGATGCGCTCGGAGGTCGATGTGCGGCCGCTGATGTTCGCCCTGCGCGAAAAAGGAGCAAGGCTCTGCCTGCCTGCCATTCTCGACAGGACGACAATCGTCTTTCGCGAGCTGGTGCGCGGTGCGCCGATGGTCGAGATGGGTTTTGGCACGGTCGGCCCGCACCACGAGGCCGAGGTGCTCGACCCCTCGGTGATGCTGGTGCCGCTCGCCGCTTTCGACGCGCGCGGCCATCGCATCGGCTATGGCGCCGGCTATTACGATCGCGCCATCGCCAGACTGGTCGACAAGGGCCATGCGCCCCGGCTGATCGGCATCGCCTTCGACTGCCAGGAAGTTCCGCAGGTTCCGGACGAGCCCCACGACATCATCATCCCGGAAATACTCACCGAGACCGGGTTGCGCCGCTTCACGCCAAAATTGTAGATAAATGGACGCATGATCTTTCACTGGCGTCATGCAGCTTTTGCTTCGCTGACTTTCGGTGCGGGATCATATGAGACTTCTCTTCCTCGGTGACATGGTAGGCAAGACGGGACGCACGGCGGTTTGGGAACAACTGCCCGGCCTGATCTCGGACTTCAAACTCGATTTCGTCATCGTCAATGGCGAGAATGCCGCCGGCGGTTTCGGCATCACCGAGGAGATATTCCGCGAGACCATCGCCGCCGGCGCCGATGTCGTCACCACCGGCAACCATGTCTGGGACCAGCGCGATGCGCTGGCCTTCGCGCCACGCGAGGAACGCTTCCTGCGGCCATCCAACTTCCCCAAGGGCACGCCCGGGCGCGGTTCCGGCGTCTACATCGCCAGGAGCGGCGCGCGCGTGCTGGTCGCCAACATCATGGGGCGCGTGTTCATGCATCCCGAGCTCGACGATCCGTTCCAGGCCGGTGAACGCGAGCTTGCCGCCTGTCCGCTCGGCGAGCAGGCGGATGCTGTGGTGATCGACTTCCACGCCGAGGCGACGTCGGAAAAGATGTGCTTCGCGCATTTCGTCGATGGCCGCGCCAGCCTCGTCGTCGGTACCCACACCCACCAGCCGACCGCCGACCACCAGATCCTCAATGGCGGCACCGGTTACTTATCCGACGCCGGCATGTGCGGCGACTATGATTCCTCGCTCGGCATGGACAAGGAGGAGCCGCTCAACCGGTTCCTGTCGAAAGTGCCGAAAGGCCGGTTCGAGGCGGCGAACGGACCGGCGACATTGTGCGGCGTCGGCGTCACCATTTCCGACCGTACGGGACTGACCGAGAAGATCGCGCCGTTTCGTCGCGGGCCGCGCCTGGAAGAAACGGCTCCGTCCTTCTGGTCGTGACATTGATATAGGGGGTCGCAATACCTAACTGCCGGCGACACTGCTCTAGATCGTAGAGGGGACGACCTCCATGCAGCTTATCGAATTCCTTGCGCCGCATTTTCAATTTGTTTCCGATCCAACTGCCTGGGTCGCGTTGTTGACGCTGGTTGTGCTCGAGATCGTGCTCGGCATCGACAATCTGATCTTTATCTCGATCCTGACCAACAAGCTGCCGGAAGCGCAACGCGCCCGCGCCCGCCGGCTCGGCATCTCGGCCGCGCTGATCATGCGGCTGGTGCTGCTCGCCACCATCTCGATCATCGTCCAGCTGACGACGCCGGTGTTCACGGCGTTTGGACACGGCTTTTCCTGGCGCGACCTGATCCTGATCGCCGGCGGCCTGTTCCTGGTGTGGAAGGCAACCAAGGAAATCCATCACACGGTCGATCCCGACGACCACAAGGACTCGATGATGGGCGAGACGCTGCAGATCAGCCTTGCCGGCGCGATCTTCCAGATCCTGCTGCTCGACCTCGTCTTCTCGATCGATTCGATCATAACCGCCGTCGGCATGACCGACGAGATCGCCATCATGTACATCGCGGTGATCGTCGCCGTCAGCGTCATGATGCTTGCCGCCGGGCCATTGGCGGACTTCATCGCCAAGAACCCGAGCATCGTCATGCTGGCGCTGGGTTTCCTGCTGATGATCGGCATGACGCTGATTGCCGACGGCATGGGCTATCACGTGCCCAAGGGCTACATCTATGCGGCGATGGGTTTTTCTGCGCTGGTCGAGGGCCTCAACATGCTGGCGCGGCGACGCAAGAAGGCGAAATCCGGCGACCGGCACTGAGGCTTGCCGGGCGAAACTAATGCCCCGGCACGCCCTTTGGGTGACGGTCGCCGATCAGGCCCAATGTCAGGCCTTGCTCTAGCCAGGCCTTGGCGCCGGCCAGGACGAGCGTGAAGCCGCCGGTCGAGCCGACGGCTTCCTTCACCTGCTCGTCGCCATTGCCGGCAAAGCCGAAATTGCGGACCTCGACAAAGGTCGCATCAGGCATTTCGGTGAAGGTCCAGACCACCGTGGTCGGCGGATCGCTCCATTGCATGACGATCTTCTCGTTCTTGACGATCTCGCTGACGTTGACCGTTGTCGAGACGCCATACATGCGCCATTCCCAGCGAACCTCATTGCCGCTGTCCAGCCGGCTGCTGCCGTCGGTGAACCAGAATTTGGTGGTGATGGCCGGATCGACGATGGCCTCGAACACCTCGGCGACGGGCCGCCGGATCAGCATGCCTGCTTCGGCGGTTGGTGTTTCGCGGATTTCCATGGTGGCCTCCTTCGAAAGGTCGTTCATCGCACGAAAGGTCGTTCATCGCACCGCGACCGGCGTCTACGCGGTTCCAGACAGCAAACGCCAAGCGCCATCCCGGAGTTGCCTCACCCCCAAGTTGCCTCAGGCCAGATTTATCTGCCAGGAGACGCCGAACCTGTCGTTCAGCCAGGCGAAGCGGCGGCTGAAGCCGTAATTGTCAGGCGGCATCAGGAACGCGCCGTCCTTTGCCAGGATCTCGACAATGCGGTTCAGCTCCTCTTCGGAGGAACAGTCCACGTAGAGCGAGACCGAGGGTGTGAAGGTGAAGGCGTGATGCACCGGGCTGTTGAAGGCCATGACCTCCAGGCCGGCGATGGATACGCGCGCCAGCTTGACCACGCCTTCCGGGCCATCCTCGCCGGCGCCGTAGCGCGTTACGTCAAGGATCTTGCTGTCGGGAATGGTCTCGCAATAAAGGGTCATGGCCTCTTCGGCCTTGCCCTCGAACATCAGGAATGGCGTTACTTTCGTCATCGCGAATCTCCCTCTCCCTCATTGTTTCAAATGTTGGTCGCGTTGGCGGGTTCGCCCCTCATCTCGCTGCGGTAATAGCCGTCGCGCAAGTTGATGCTATATTCGACATAGGCCTTCATGCAGGCCAGCATCTGCGACCAGCCCTCGCAGTTGAGGTAGGACTTCTTCAGCCCTACCGCGCCCTCCTGCCAGCCGCTTTCGGCGATGGTGACGAAGGTGCCGCCATCGTCCAGCGGCTCGAAATTCATCTCGATACGGGTCTTGTAGGCGGGCTTGCCGTCGGCGTCGGTGGCATCCCAGCGCAGCACGATGCGGCTGTCCTTGACCACTTCGTCGACCTCGACCGGCACCTTGCCCCACCAGACGACGCCCGCGCCGGCTTCAAGCGGCGCGCTGGCGCCGCCGATGGTGGTGAAATAGCCGCTCAGCTTCTTCGGATTGACGACGGCGTCGAAGACTTCGGCGACCGGCCTGCCGATGCGTCCAGAAACCTTGAATCCAAGAGACATATCCACAGCTCCTTCCTTGATTGACCCGAGAATATGTTATAGAAATATAACATGTCAAGCCGATCGCAAGACGACAATGTTTTCAAGGCGCTGGCGCATCCACGCCGGCGCGAAATGCTGGACCAGCTGAAGGAAGAGCCGAAGACCACGGGGATGCTGTGCGATGCCTTTCCCGACATCGACCGCTGCACCGTCATGCTGCATCTCAAGGTGCTGGAGGAGGCCGAGCTGATCGTGGCGCGCCGCGAGGGACGCGAGCGCTGGAACCATCTCAACGCGCTGCCGATCAAGCAGATCCACGATCGCTGGATCAGCCAGTATGCCGGCCACGCGCTCAGCATCATCGACCGGCTGAAATCGGATCTCGAGGCGTGAGCCGCGCTGTCTCTCCCGCAGCGAACGCGGCGCGGCTGGACGAATTGAGCCGATTTATCTATAAGCCGGCCATTCCGACAGAGAACGCCGTGCTTCCGCGAGTTGCACCCGGGACGCTCTGAAATTTTGAATTCGAGCATTTTGCAAAAGCGAGGTGAGCCACCTCGTCGCAGCGTGCTCTAGCCGAACACGACAGGGGTGCCATGGCTGGCCATTCACAGTTCAAGAACATCATGCACCGCAAGGGCCGTCAGGATGCGGTGCGGTCGAAAATGTTTTCCAAGCTGGCGCGCGAAATCACCGTTGCCGCCAAGAGCGGAACGCCCGATCCTTCTATGAACCCGCGCCTGCGCCTGGCGATCCAGAACGCCAAGGCGGTGTCGATGCCGAAGGACAACATCCAGCGCGCCATCAACAAGGCCTCGATGGGCGATGCCGAAAACTACGAAGCGGTACGTTACGAGGGCTATGGTCCCGGTGGCGTCGCCGTCATCGTCGAGGCCCTGACCGACAACCGCAACCGCTCGGCCTCCAACGTGCGCGCCGCCTTCACCAAGGCCGGTGGGGCGATGGGCGAAACCGGATCGGTGTCGTTCATGTGGGATCGTGCCGGCGAGATCTACTATCCGGTGTCGGCCGGCAGTGCCGACAAGGTCATGGACGCGGCGATCGAAGCCGGCGCCGATGATGTGGAGTCGGACGAGGAAGGCCATACGATCTATTGTGCCTTTGAGAACCTCGGCGAGGTGTCGAAGGCACTGGAAGCCTCGCTCGGCGAAGCGGAATCGGTCAAGCTGATCTGGAAGCCGCAGAACACCGTTCCGGTCGACGAGGAGCGCGCACAGTCGCTGATGAAGCTGGTCGCCACGCTCGAGGATGACGACGACGTCCAGAGCGTCTACGCCAACTTCGAAGTCGACGAGGCGACGCTGGCCAAGCTCAGCGCGGCATGAGCGCAGCTCAACCCGGCGTGGACGAAAAGCGGCTGCCCGGCATCCGCATCACCTATTGCACGCAGTGCCAATGGCTGCTGCGTGCCGGCTGGATGGCGCAGGAGCTGCTCTCCACCTTCGGCACGGATCTCGGCGAAGTGACGCTGGTGCCCGGCACCGGCGGCATCTTCACCATCTCCTGCAACGAGGTGATGGTCTGGGATCGCAAGCGCGACGGCGGCTTTCCGGATGCGGCCAAACTGAAGCAGCTGGTGCGCGACGTCATCGACCCGGATCGCGACCTCGGTCATGCCGATCGGAAAACAAAGGCGTAGAGGTCGCCAGCGCTGCCGTCATTTTCCTCGCCATGCACCGAAGGCGGCGCCAATCGCGATGCCCATGGCAATGCCCACCGGAAAGTCGTCAAGGGCGGTGCCGATCGCGGCGCCGATACCAACTCCGATTGCCATGCCGAAGGCCATAGTCGAATATTGATCCTTCAAAACGCGTCTCCCGACGATCGTCCTGAACTTTTCAGGCGCTGGAAATGACTCCTGCCGTCAACGCGCGGCGAACCAGAGGGATGCCATAGCGGCTATTGCCGTGATGGCGCGGACATGGTTCCACATCACCCATTCATCAAGGTAGCGGCACCACAGCATTGCGCCTTCGCTGCTGGCCGGGTCGACGGCCGCCAATGCATCGTTGAGCGGCACGTTGAAGACCATGGTCACGATCGGGTTGCCGACGAGATAGATCAGCGCGCCGGCGAGAAGCCAGAACGAGCCCGGCTGGCTCCAACCGATGATGGCGCCGGCGATAAGCACAAGGCAGATCAGTCCGGTCCCGAAAAGTGCGGTCATGAAAGCCGGGGTGATGACGGTGACGTTGATCGAGTTCATCGCGGCGATGCCGCTCGCCGCAGGCAGGCGGGCGAGCGCCGGCATGACGAAGTTGGAAAAGGCAAAGAACACGCCGCCGACGACGCCGGAGCCGATTGCGGCGAAGAAGATCAAGGTGGGGAGAGATTTCGCGATCATGTCGGTTGCTCCAGAAAATATGAATAATCCTCACATTTGCAAAACGTGATAAACCCTCGTATTTTTCGAGTCAAGCCATTGCCTGGCCATTTTGTTGAAATCGGAGCCATCATGGAGGACACCGCAGCCCCTGTTTCCCCGCAGGAACAGCTTGCGTCGCCACGGCGCGCGCCAAGCCAGCAGCGCAGCCGCGAGCGGGTCGAGCGCATGCTGGCCGCCGCCTCGGCGCTGATCGCGGAGCAAGGCAGCGATGCCATGCGAATGGGCGAGGTGGCGGAACGGGCAGGCGTTTCGATCGGCTCGCTCTACCAGTTCTTTCCCGACAAGCGGGCGCTCATCTGGGCGCTGGCCGAGCGCTACACCGCCGAGAGCCAGGCCTGCATTTCAGCGGCGCTCAAGGATGTCCGTGATGCAGAAGGTCTGCGGCGGGCCTTCTCGGAATTGGTCGACATCTACTACCGGCTGTTCCTGGCCGAGCCGGTGATGCGCGACATCTGGTCGGGCACGCAGGCCGACAAGGCGCTGCGCCAGCTGGAACTCGCCGACAGCCGAGCCAACGCTGAATTCCTTGTGGCGGTGCTGAAGCGATTGCGTCCGGGCGCCGATCCGGTGGCGCTGGAGACCATCGCGTTTTTTGTCTGGCAGATGGGCGAAGCCGCGATGCGGCTGGCGATCTCGGTCGAGCGGCAGGAGGGCGACAGGCTGGTCGCCGCCTACAAGCGCATGGCGCTGCGGGAATTGCTCGCCGAGTAAGACGCTCTCACCCTCCCCCTCGTGGGGACGGTCGCTGCGAAGCAGCGGGGTGGGGGCGGCGCCGGACCCCCACCCGGACCTTTGGTCCGACCTCCCCACAAGGAGGAGGTAGAGGCCCCAGCTTGAGGCGATCTGCCTTGCGGCCAACAAAAAACCCGCCTCGGAGGCGGGTTTCTGATCTGCGGCAATGCCGAAGTGCGCTTAGAGGCCGAAACCCTCAAAACGCTTCTTGAACTTCGACAGACGGCCACCGCGGTCGAGCAGGGTCTGCTGGCCGCCGGTCCAGGCCGGGTGGGTGGTCGGGTCGATATCGAGGTTCATCGTATCGCCTTCCTTGCCCCAGGTCGAACGGGTCGTGTACTCGGTGCCGTCGGTCATGACGACCTTGATGGTGTGGTAGTCGGGATGAATAGCGCTCTTCATGGGTCGGTTCCTGGCTTGTCGGCGCGGCTCACGGGCCAATGGCCTGCGTCGATGCGCCCCTTTTTAAAACTCGAAGCCGCAGCTATTGAGGAGCCACGGCTTCTAAAACGGTCGGCGTGCCTATACATCAGCCGGAATTGAATCACAAGGCCGCGGCGAGCGCATATTGAGGCGCACACACCGAGGCGGCTAGAGGAAACACCGAGATGGCGCAATCCAGCAGCGCAGACGAGCGTCGACGCTCGCTCAAGCCGCTCAGCCGCCTGTTCCCCTATATAACGCATTACCGCACGCTGGTTGTCGGTGCCCTCATCTCGCTGACCATCGCGGCGGCAACGACTTTGGCGCTGCCGCTGGCCGTGCGGCGCATGATCGACCATGGTTTCTCCTCAGCCAACACCATCTTCATCGCCGAATATTTCGCCGCCCTTGTGGCAATGGCTGCCGTGCTGGCGGCCGCATCGGCCGGCCGCTACTATTTCGTCATTACACTTGGCGAGCGCGTCGTCGCCGATATCAGGCGCGATGTCTTTGCCCATGTGACGACGCTGTCGCCTGCCTTCTTCGACACCGCCCAGTCGGGCGAGATCGTGTCGCGGCTCGCCGCCGACACCACGCAGGTCAAATCGGCAGTCGGCGCCACCGCCTCGGTCGCGCTACGCAACGTCATCCTTGGCCTCGGCGCGGTGGGGATGATGGTCGTCACCAGCCCGAAGCTGTCAGGCCTGGTCATTGCGGCCATTCCCGTCATCGTGCTGCCGCTGGTCGCCTTCGGGCGGTCGGTGCGGCGCAAGTCAAGGCAGGCGCAGGACACGCTGGCCGAAGCGACCGCCTATGCCAGCGAGCAGATCGGCGCGGTGCGCACCTTTCAGGCCTTCACCAATGAGAAGCTGGTCACCGGCCATTTCTCCAGCGCCGTGGAGGCTGCTTTCGAGGCGGCGCGCGCCTCGATCTTCGCGCGCTCCTTCCTCACCTTCTTCGCCATCTTCACCATCTTCTCCTCCGTTGTCGCGGTGCTGTGGTTCGGCTCGCGCGACGTGCTCGAAGGCACGATATCGCCGGGCACGCTCGGCCAGTTCCTGCTCTATTCAGTGTTCGCCGCCGGTGCGCTCGGCGCGCTGTCGGAAGTCTGGGGCGAACTTGCGCAGGCCGCGGGTGCGGCAGAAAGGCTGACCGAGATCCTGGCCGAGAAGCCGGCGATCCAGGCGCCGGCCGATCCGAAGCCGCTGCCGGCGGTCGCCAGGGGAGCGATCGTCTTCGACGACGTCTCCTTCTCCTATCCGGCCAGACCCGACCGCGCCGCCGTCCACGGGCTGAGCTTTCAGGTCATGCCCGGCGAGACGGTGGCGATCGTCGGTCCTTCGGGTGCGGGCAAAAGCACGGTCTTCTCGCTGATCTTGCGCTTCTACGATCCCGAAACCGGCAAGGTGCTGATCGACGGCGTCGACGTGCGCGAGGCCGATCCCGCCTCGGTGCGCGAACGCATCGCGATCGTGCCGCAGGACGTCACCATCTTCGCGGCCACCGCGCGCGACAATATCGGCTTTGGCCGGCCGGGCGCCGGCAAAGCCGAGATCGAGGCGGCGGCGAAGGACGCGCTGGCCGACGAATTCATCCTCAAGCTCGACAAAGGCTATGACAGTCAGGTCGGCGAGCGCGGCGTGACGCTGTCCGGCGGCCAGCGCCAGCGGGTGGCGATCGCCCGCGCCATCCTGCGCGACGCGCCGATCCTGCTGCTCGACGAAGCCACGTCGGCGCTCGACGCCGAAAGCGAGACGCTGGTGCAAACGGCGCTCGAACGGCTGATGCAGGGCCGCACCACCATCGTCATCGCCCATCGGCTGGCAACCGTGCTGAAGGCCGACAGGATCCTGGTCATGGATGGCGGCTCGATCGTCGAGGAAGGCACGCACCATAGTCTCGTCGCCAAGGGCGGCATCTATGCACGGTTGGCCAAGCTGCAGTTCGAGACCGGCGCCAGCGCCTTCCGGGGCGCGGCGGAGTAGGCATTTTCCGATCCGGCGGGCTGTTGCCGCCGGTCGCCGAAAGCCGGAATGGCGCGATGGCCGGTTTCAGCCGCCGTAGCGCTGCTTCAGGTGGTTGACGAAATACGCGGCGTTGAGCTTTTCGCCGGTGGCGCGCTCGAGCAGCTCCGGGGTCGACCAGCGCGATCCTTGCGACCATATCTTCTTGCGGCGCCAGTCGTTGATATCAGCGAAATTCCCTTTCGCCAGATCGTCATCGACCGACGGATGCTCCCGCGTCAGCGCGGCCCATTGCTGCGCCGCCATCATCGCGCCCAGCGTGTAGGAGGGGAAGTAGCCGAAGGCAGCACTTGGCCAATGCACGTCCTGCATCGGCCCGTCGGCAGGATTATCAATGGTCGAGAGGCCGAGATAGTCGCGCATCCTGGCGTCCCAGGCTTCGGGCAGATCAGCCACCTCCAGCCGGCCCGTGACAAGTTCCTGCTCCAGTTCGTAGCGCAGGATGACATGCAGCGGATAGGTCACCTCGTCGGCGTCGACCCGGATCAGGCCGCGCTCGACATGGTGCACATGCGGCAGGATATGGTCGAGCGACCAGGCTTCGCCGAGATGCTTTTCCACCACCGGCAGAGCCCAGCGCCAGAAGGCGGGGTTGCGGCCGATTTGCTTTTCGACGAACAGGCTCTGGCTTTCATGCACGGCCATGCCGCGGGCCTTGCCGAGCGGCCAGTGCGACCATGCCTTGGGCAGGTTCTGTTCGTAGAGCGCGTGCCCGGTCTCATGCAGCACGCCCATCAGCGCCGACAGGAAATCCGATGTCTTGTAACGGGTGGTGATGCGCACGTCGCTCGGCACGCCGCCGCAGAAGGGATGGTGCGACACCGAGAGCGAGCCGTGTGTCAGGTCGAAGCCGACCGCCGCCATCATGGCAAGGCCGAGTTCGCGCTGGCGGTCGATCGCGTAAGTGCCCGAAAGCGGCTTCAGAGGATGCTTGCGCAGCCGCGCTTCCTGCACTGCCAGCGCCTCCGGCACAAAACCTTTGAGGAAGGCCTTCAACTCGGTGAAGACAGGGGTGATGTCGGCGACGCGGTTGCCGGGGTCGTATTGCTCCATCAGCGCGTCATAGGGCGCGAGGCCGAGCACGTCGGAGCGCAGGGCGGCCTCTTCGCGCACCAGCGCCACCACGCCCTCCAGCGCCGGCTGAAAGCCCGCCCAATCATTCTTGGGGCGCAGGTCGCGCCACAGCTGCTCGCAACGCATGCGCGCCGTCGTCTGGCGTTCGACGAATTCGACCGGCAGGCAGGTCAGGTTGGTGTATTGGCGCCGCAGTTCGGTGAGTGCCGCGCGCTGCTCGTCGTCGAGCACCTCACCTTCGGCGGCGGCGATCCAGTCGGATATCTCCGGTGCGGTCGCCCTGGTGTGGTACATGCCGGCAAGGGCCGCCATCGCCTCGGCACGCTTTTCGCCACCGCCCACGGCCATGTGGGTCGCTTCATCGGCACCGAGGATGGCCAGCGCATGCTCGAGCGCTTCGAGCTTGTGGCCGAGATCGTCGAGTTTCTGAAAGGACATGGCGGCTTCCGTGATTGAGGACGGCGCGAAAAGACACCAACGCAAAAGCGTTGGCAACCCTCAGAGATCGTCCGGCAGATGCGCCTTGCGCCGACGCCGTCGCGCATGAAATGCTGACGGGCCAAATGAAGGGGAAGCAAATGATCGGCAACATCCTGGTCGGGCTGGTGGCCTTGGTCCATGTCTACATCGTCTATCTCGAGATGGTGCTTTGGGATACGCCGCGCGGGCACAAGACATTTCGCCTGACGCCGGAATTCGCCAGCGCCTCGAAGGTGCTCGCCGCCAATCAGGGTCTTTACAACGGATTTCTCGCCGCCGGCCTGATCTGGGGGCTCACCCTCGGCGCGGCCGGTTTCCAGGTCAAGGTCTTCTTCCTGTTGTGCGTGGCCATTGCCGGCCTCTACGGCGCGGCAACGGTCGGCCGCAAGATCCTGTTCATCCAGACCGTGCCGGCTGTGCTCGCCCTGATCGCGGTCTGGCTTGGCTGGTAGGCAAACTCGGCCGATCAGGAAAAAGGGCGCCCGCGGGATTGGGGCCCCGAAGGCGCCAGGTGGTTCCTTCCTCTGGGACCTTTCCAGGCGGGATAGCCTCAGCCGTTCGGATAGTTTCCGCCGTCGGAGCCGTCGCCCATCATGAAACCGCTGCCGGTGTCGCCCCTCAGCCGCTGGTCGACATTGTCGAGGCGGCGCAGCAGGTCACGATACTGCGCTGGCGGGATCCTGCCGTGATCCGACGCGGCGATCTTCTCGGCGGCCTGGCTGATCTGGTTGGTGCGCATTTCCAAGTGTTCGGCGACCGCCGGGGTGATGTTGTTAGCCTGTCTTGCGTCCACGATGCCCTGACGGACGCCCTGCGCCTGTTCGATGAGAGCCTCGACACGTGGGCCCTTCACCTCGGTCGGCGGGGCGGCGTCGAGCGCGCCCTTGTGATGGCCCGCGGCATAGGCGCCGGCAAGAGGGGCGGCAATCAGTATTGCGGCAAGGGTTGCAGTCTTGAGAGATGCTGAAGAGCGCATGACGGCGCCTCCTTTTGCTGGGGAAAAGGGAGCGGCCTTGCCGCCCCGCGTTCCGGACGCGGGCCGTCCGGTTCCGTCGCGTCGCGATGGGAGGCATCGCCGGCGGTTCTCGGCCCTGCGCAGCAAGCTAGGAGCGCTCCGGCGCGAAGTGTAATTAAAAAAAGATAATCTTTTCAGGCCTTGCCGGTCGCGCTTTGCGCCCTAGAGTTGAGCCGGCGAACAAATTCGCGTGACATCGCGTGATGATGGATCAACGTTCGGTGAGCTTGAGTTCAATGCGGCGGTTCTTGTTGCGCGCCTCTTCGGTGTCGGCGGGATCGAGCGGCTGGAACTCACCAAAGCCGGCGGCGACCAGCCGGTTGGCAGGCACGCCGTTCTCGATCAGGAACTTGACCACCGAGGTCGAGCGCGCCGTCGACAGTTCCCAATTGTCGCGATAACGGCCGGTGCCGGACAGCGGCTTGTTGTCGGTGTGGCCATCGACGCGCAGCACCCAGTTGATCTCCGGCGGAATTTCCTTCTGCAGCTCGATGATGGCATCGGCGAGTTTCTTCATCTCGACCTTGCCTGCATCGTTGATCACCTCGGAGCCGGTCGGGAACAGCACTTCCGACTGGAAGACGAAGCGGTCGCCGACGATACGGATGTTCTCGCGATCGGCGAGGATTTCGCGCAGGCGGCCGAAGAAGTCGGAGCGGTAGCGGTTCAGTTCCTGCACGCGCTGGGCCAGCGCGACGTTGAGGCGGCGGCCGAGATCGGCGATCTTGGTGTTGGAATCGCGGTCGCGCGTTTCGGACACGTTGAGCGCGTCCTCGAGCGCGCCGATCTGCTTGCGCAGTGCGGCGATCTGCTGGTTGAGGATCTCGACCTGGCTCAGCGCCTGCTGGCTGATCTGGCGCTGGTTGTCGAGTTCTCCGCCGAGCTCCGCGGCCCGCCGGTTGGCGGCGTCGCCGGCGCCGGCGCCTTGCGCCAGCAATTGTTCGAGCCGGCTCTTCTCGGCCTCCGCCGCCGACAGCGATGCCTGCAGATTGGCGAGCGAATCATCCTTGTCCTGTGCTGTCGAGCGCTCCAGCGCCAGAAGCTGGGTCAGTTCGTTGATCTGCGAATTGAGGCGTGACAGCGCCGTATCCTTGCCGGAGATTTCGCGGCCGAGCAGGAACTGCGCCAGCACGAAGACGGTGAGCAGGAACATGATGGCCAGCAGCAGCGTCGACAGTGCATCGACGAAGCCCGGCCAATAGTCGATGCGGCGATCGGCGCGCCGCGCCCGTGCCAGGGCCACGCTAGTGTACTCCCTGCTTCTTCAGGGCGTCGGCGATCTTTTCCAGCGTGTTGCGCATCGCCTTCTGCTCGTCGGACTGAGCCTCGACCCAGTCGCGCATGATCTGCTGCTCGGAACGCATGTTCTTGACCAGGCCGGAAATGCCATCGGCAAGATTGGCCATGGCGGTGGCAACGCGCGGGTTGGAGCCGCCGCCGTTCTCCTGCATGCTGCGCAGCTTTTCGGACAGCACGCGGATCTCGTCGGAGGATTCGGTCTTGGCGGGGTCGGAAACCACGATGTCGGACGAGAGGTCCGTGACCGAGGACAGCCAGTTCTCGAGCTCGGTGTAGAAGCGCGTCTGGGCGCGGCCGGCCTGCAGGTCGAGGAAGCCGAGCACGAGCGAGCCGGACAGGCCGAACAGCGAGGACGAGAACGCGGTGCCCATGCCGGCCAGCGGCGCCGACAGGCCCTGCTTCAGCGAATCGAGCACCGCGGCCGCGTCACCCGTGCCGGGATCGAGCGACTCGATGGTCTCGCGGATCGAGCCGATCGTGTTCAACAGGCCCCAGAAGGTGCCGAGCAGGCCGAGGAACACCAGCAGGCCGACAAGATAGCGCGAGGTGTCGCGGCTTTCATCGAGGCGCGTGGCGATGGAATCGAGCATGGTGCGCATCGAGGAGGTCGAGAAGGCCATCGACGACGAACGGCCGATCATCGCCTTCATTGGCGCCAGCAGCACCGGTTCGGTGGTTTCCGAGCCGGCCCGGAAGGAGTTGACCCATCGCACCTCGCGAAACAGCCGCCCGACCTGGACGAAGGCCAGCAGGATGCCGACGGCGAGCACGCCGACGATCAGGCCGTTGAGGCCGGGATTGGTGACGAAGGCGGTCGAGATCTGGCGGGTCAATATCGCGGCGATAAACGCCACGATGGCCAGGAAGATGACCATGGTGAGCAGGAAGACCTGCGGGCTCGACAGTTTATGTGGATCGTAGATCAGGACGTCGGAGCGCCTGCCCATGCCGAAGGATCTGAGAAAAGCCATTCGTGCCCCGTTTCCGATGCCGCTGCCGCCGATCACGTCGTTGGCGACTCTAAACGGAATTGTGACCAAATTGAATGGCGCTTGGCAATATTGCCGTCGGGCTAATGTGCAGCGCGTCCAATCTCAAATGCGGTTGATTACCAGACAGTCGACCATGGCCGCCAGATGCAGGCCGGCGCCGGTGACGACGAAGCCATGCCACAGCGCGTTGTGGAAGCGCAGTCCCTTCCAGGCGAAGAAAACGACGCCGCAGGAATAGACGACGCCACCGGCGACAATGAGCACGATCGACGTCGTCGGCAGCGTCTCGACGAGCGGCTTGACCAGCACGACCCCGCTCCAGCCGATGGCGAGATAGAAGACGATCGCCAGGCGGTCGAAGCGGCCGGGGAAGAACACCTTGATGGCGATGCCCGTTACCGCCGCGACCCAGACCAACACGATCATCCAATTGGCCAGCGGCGAGCCGTCGAGCTGGGCCAGAAACGGCGTGTAGGTGGCCGCGATCAGGAGATAGATCGCGGCGTGATCGAAACGCCGCAGGACCCATTTCACAGGCGAGGTCACCGGCCACAGATTGTAGGTGAGCGATACCGACAGAACGGTGAGCAGCGAGACGACATAGAAGGCGGCGGCAATGTATTCGCCAGGCCCGACCCGAGACGCCGCCAGCGCCAGCAACGCCGAGCCGGCCGCGATCGCCAGCACGATGCCGACCGCATGGACGATGCCGTCGGCGATCATCTCCGCGCGGGAGTAGTGCCAGCGCCCGACAAAGGGGATTTCGAGTGCGGCGGGGATTTCGAGTTGCGGCGGTGTGTTCGTCATCAATGATCCTGCGTCACCCTATCTGGGCAGCCGCCGGACAGTATTTCAAGCTTTGGTTGCGGTTTTGCGACTGCGGCGGTTCAGCGCGGCGGCATTTGTGCCTTTACGCAATTCCCCAGGGAAAGCTGCGCGCCTTTCCCGGAATTGCTTCAGCGGGGCGCGAGGGGCTTTTTCACCGTCTTCAGCAGCGCGCGCTGGATGATCTCGTTGCCGGCGACGACCGAACCATGGTCCAGCATGTCCTGTCCGCCATCCATGTCGGAGACGAAGCCGCCCGCCTCGCGGATGAGGAGCAGGCCAGCGGCGATGTCCCAGGCCGACAGGCCGATTTCCCAAAACCCATCCATGCGGCCGGCGGCGACATAGGCGAGATCGAGCGAAGCCGAGCCAAGGCGCCTGACGCCGGAGACCTCGGCCATGACGTGGCGCAGCTCGATCAGGAAATTGCCGTGCTGGCCGCGTCCCAGATGCGGCACGCCGCAGCCGATCACGGCGTCGACGAGCTTGGTGCGGCCAGCGACGCGCAGACGGCGGTCGTTCAGAAAGGCGCCGCCGCCGCGCTCGGTCGTATAGAGTTCGTCCATCGCCGGATTGTAGATGACGCCGGCGACGATCTGGCCCTGGCGCTCGAGCGCGATCGAGACGGCGAACAGCGGAATGCCGTGCAGGAAATTGGTGGTGCCGTCGAGCGGATCGACGATCCAGCGGTGCTGGCTGTCGTCGCCGGCGACGATGCCGCGCTCTTCCATCAGGAAGCCATAGCCCGGGCGTGCCTTCGACAGTTCGGCAAAGACGATGTCCTCGGCCTTGCGGTCGGCCTGGCTGACATAGTCGCCCGGCCCCTTCATCGAGACCTGCAGGTTCTGGACCTCGCCGAAGTCGCGCGACAGCGAGCGGCCGGCCTTCATTGCGGCCTGGACCATGACGTTGAGAAGGGCTGAGCGTGCCATCGTATGTCTTCCTGTGCCCGCATTAAACTCTGTCTTGATGCATGTCGGTGACCCAAAACCGGGGCCACTTTTGGGCGACATGCATCAGTCGGCGCGGCGCACGTATGTGATTTCGTTGGTGTCGACGATGATGCGTTCGCCGGCGCCGATGAAGGGCGGCACCAGAACGCGGATGCCGTTCTCCAGCACCGCCGGCTTGTATGAGGATGCCGCCGTCTGGCCCTTCACCACCGGGTCCGCCTCGGTGATCGCCAGGGTCACGTAGTCGGGCAGCGAGATGCCGATCGGCCTTTCCTCGTAGAGCTGCACCGTCACCATCATGCCGTCCTGCAGGAAGGCGGCGCGGTCGCCGACGAAGTCCTTGTTCAGTTCGAGCTGCTCGTAGCTCTGGGTGTCCATGAACACCAGCGCGTCGTCCTGTTCGTAGAGGAAGGAAAAATCCTTCAGGTCGAGGCGGATCTGCTCAACCGTCTCGGCCGAGCGGAAGCGCTCATTGAGCTTGGTGCCGTTGATGAGGTTCTTCAGCTCGACCTGGTTGTAGGCGCCGCCCTTGCCAGGCTTGACGGTGTTGGTCCTGACCGCCACCCAGAGGCCGCCATCGTGCTCGATGACGTAGCCGGGACGGATTTCGTTGCCGTTGATCTTGGCCATGATGAGGTGATCCGGGATGCTGCCAACGGCCAGCCGTTGGTATGGGATTGTCGCTGGGAAAGCGATTTCGGGCTTCCAAGACCACAAATCGCCCGGAGAGGCAAGGGACGCGGGATCGGCTCTGGCCGGCCAGCCGGCATCAGGTCTCGATTTTGATGGCTTCGCCGACGGCCTTTGCAATGGCATCCGCGGCATTCGCCAGCCGGTTGAGGTGCGGGGAGCGCAGCGCCACGACCTGCAGTGAAAGATCTAAATCTTCGATATCGACAAGCGCGAGGCCGTCGGGGAGTCCTCGCGCCGCGAGCCGCAATGGCATCAGGCCGAGGCCGTGCCCACGACGTACCCACTCCATCTGCATTGCCGGATCCTGAATTTCGGCCGTCACAACGAGCCGATGCCGTTCGCCGCCCAAACTTGAGAGGAGTTTCTGACGCGCGTCGCAGGGCTCGGGGCTAAGAACCCAAGACATATGAGCCCCAGCGTCTGCAAGATGGGTTTCGGTGCCGCCAGCCTGCACGATGCAGAGACGTTCGATGCCGAGCGCGTCCGAGCACTGACGATCGGCAGGTCGCAGAACGATCGCCGCGTCGAGTTGGCCGCGTTCGAATTGCTCGATGAGTTCCGTGCTCCAGCCAGTCTTGAGCCGCAGCGATAGTTTGGGGAACGCAGCAGCCGCGCCGGCGATAGCGCCCGCGACGCTTGCATCGGACAAGCCGTGTGCCAGGCCGACACGCAGTACGCCTTGCGGCTCGGCATCTGCAGCGAACGCCTTCAGAGCCTGGACCGAAGCCAGTATGTGCTTTGCACGCGCCAGCACCTCCGATCCCGCTGCCGTCAGGCGCGGAGGCTTCTGCCGACGATCGAGAAGCGTGGTCCCAAGCATCTCTTCCAGCCGCTGGATCTGCCGGGTAACGGCCGGCTGCGTCAAAGGCAGGCGGCGGGCCACATTCTGGATCGAGCCTTCCTCAGCGAAGAGAACAAGCGTGCGCAGCTCCTCCAGCATCGTCGAATTACTCCAGATGCATAATCATTCTGATTATTATGAATTTGAAATCGGCGCGCAGGCAAGCGATTTTCCCTTGGCGGGTTGCCAAAAGGAAAGGGAAGACAATGAAGGCCATCGAATTGCAGGCCCCCGGCGGCATCGAAAATCTCAGACCGGTGGAGCGGCCGATGCCGGAACCAGGCCGCCAGGAGATGATCATCAGGGTCAAGGCGACCGCGCTCAACTACCGGGATGTCGAAATTGCCCGTGGCAGCTACCACACTGCCTTTGCGCTGCCGCTGATTCCGCTTTCGGACGGTGTCGGCGAAGTGGTTGCGGTTGGCGCCGAAGTGACCCGCTTCAAGGCCGGCGACCGCGTCTGCGGCACGTTCTGGCAGCGCTGGGTCGGCGGTAGCTTTGCCATGGCCGAACCTTCCTATCAGCGTGGCGGTCCCATCGATGGTCTGCTCAGCGAGTTCGCGCGGCTGGACGAACAGGCAGCCGTGCTTGCGCCACCGCATCTGAGCGATGTCGAAGCGGCGACTTTGCCTTGCGCCGCGGTCACGGCCTGGCATGCGCTGTTCACTGAAGGCCGGATGAAGCCGGGCGATACGGTGCTCAGTTTGGGCACTGGCGGCGTGTCGCTGTTTGCTGTGCAGTTCGCCGCGGCAGCGGGCGCACGCGTGATCGTCACCTCAAGCAGCGATGACAAGCTCACGCGGGCTAAGGCGCTTGGCGCGCATGACGGCATCAACTACCGCAGCGATCCGGACTGGGCGGGGGCGGTGCTGGCGCTGACCGATGGCCGTGGCGCCGACCACATCATTGAAGTCGGCGGACCACAAAGCTTCGACCAATCGTTGAAGGCTGCGGCGCGCGGTGCCCAGATCAACGTCATCGGCTATCTCGGCGGCAGCGAAGGGTCGATCAATCCGCTCGACATCTTTCGCCGCCAGGTCAGGGCGCGCGGCATACCGGTCGGTTCGCGCGAGTCCTTCGAGGCGATGAACCGAGGCATGACCGTCAACCGGATGAAACCCGTGATCGACAAGGTGTTTGCCTGGCAGGATGCGGCCGCGGCCTTCCGGCACCTCGAACACGGATCGCCCTTTGGCAAGGTCGTCCTGGATCACATGCAATGACCGCATGAGCCGGTCTCAAGGCAGGCGGTTCGCCTTCTGCAAGGCCTGCTTGGTCTGGTCGTCGCTCAGCCCTTGCAGGAAATCATCCATCTGAGGATCGATGAGACCGGCGCGGCGCGCGACGATGTACCAGGCGGCGGCGAGCACCAGGTCGGGGTCGACGCCGATGCCTTCCATATAGAGTTTCGCCAAGCGGTTTTCGGCGGCGACATTGCCGCCTTCGGCTGCCTGCTTCGTCCAGCCGAAGGCGGATTTCAGGTCGCGCGCGCCGCCGCGGCCCTCGATCATCCAGGCGGCGAGGTCGATCTGCGCGGTGTCGTAGTTCTGCCGCGCGGCCTGCGCCAACAGGCGCCTTGCGTGCGCGTCGTCGCGGGTCTTGCCGCCGACGCCGTTGGCATATATCTGGGACATGGCGTACTGCGCGTCGGCGAGGCCGGTCGCGGCGGCGCGCTCATAGTAGGAGACCGCCTTGCTCCAGCCTGCGTCGCCGGGATCCTGCTGGACCAGCATCTGCGCGAAATTGAATTGCGCCAGCCGGTTGCCGGCTTCGGCGGCGGCCTGCATCAGCGCATAGGCCTCCTTCTCGTCCTTCTTGACGTAGCGCCCGTCGAGCAGCATCAGCGCGTACTGGAACTGGGATTCCGGCACGCCCTGTTCGGCGGCAAGCGCATACCATTTCGCCGCCTCCGCCGCATTGAGCGGCACGCCGAGCCCGCGCGACAGGATCTCGGCCACCAGCGTCTGCGCCGCCGGGTCGCCGTTTTGGGCGCGGACCAGCGCGAGGTTGTAGGCGGTCTTGTAGAGCCCGCGCTGGAAGGCGCCGTAGGCCGCGTCCGCCGGCTTGGCCCCGAAACGGTCGGGGTTGATGTTGTCGGCCGATGGCAAGGGCGCGGGCTCTGCCGTGGTGGCGGGCTGCGGCAGCTGGTTTTCGATCGGCTTGTCGGTATGCATGCCGGTATCCGGCTTGGGCTGCGGCAAGGGTACCGTTTCGGCGGCGGCAGCGGTCTGGATCATGACCGCCGCAAGCAGGGCCTGAAGGGGAAGCCTTGCCAGTGCCACGTCAATCCTCGAAGCGCGGCGCGGTTTCGTCGAGCGACGCGTTGGCTTGGGCGATCGCCGCCTTCGGATCGACGCCGTCGGCGAACACCGCACTCGACAGGGCGACGAATTCGGCGCCGGTGGCGGCCACCGTCTCGACGGATGCGAGGTCGGATCCAGCCATGACGATGCAGGGGATCTGGATCATGTCGGCCCACCATCGTCCCAGCGACAGGTTGCGCGGGTGCGGCTCGGGCTTGTTGTCGTAGCCGAAGCGGCCGAAGAAGATGTAGTCGGGCCGCGTCTCGCCAAGCTCAAGCGCATCGTCACGCGTCTTGGCGCCGCCGGTGCCGACCATCATCTTGGCCTGGAAATGCCCAATCGTTTCGGCTAGCTCGGTCTTGGAAACCTCGACATGGATGCCATCAGCCTGGACACGGCCCGCGATGCGGGTGTCGCCGGCAATGATGACGGCCACGCCCGCCGCCAGCCCCCCCCGGACCC
The DNA here is from genome assembly GCF_020165735.1 of Mesorhizobium sp. B283B1A. Lineage (NCBI taxonomy): Bacteria > Pseudomonadati > Pseudomonadota > Alphaproteobacteria > Hyphomicrobiales > Phyllobacteriaceae > Mesorhizobium > Mesorhizobium sp. B283B1A. The sequence goes on along the minus strand of NZ_JAIUIQ010000012.1, from coordinate 16,982 downwards.
TTTTTTAGGCAAACGCCTGGAAGGAGGCCTCGTCCATGCCGTTCTCCGGCAGGATCAGCGAAGCGACGTCGCCGCCGTCGAATGCGGCCGCGATACGGTCCGCCGGCACGCCTGGCGGCGCGATCAGCACAATGCGGCAGCGGTTGGGAGGCGTGGCGTCGTTCATGGTTCTTCGATCCCGAGTTTCGCCTATGCCGGGCGAAGATGGTTGGATTGCGGCATAGAGCAAACTGCCCGCTTTGAACAGGCGGACGGGCGGGATCGCTGGTCGAAACGCGTCCAGGTATCTCGTGAGCGGTTGCGGTCGTCAGGCCGGGACCCGCGACCTCCACAGCGTCCAGCCGAGATTCATCCCGGCGGCAGCGATCAGGATGGCGGCCGCGCCGACGACTTGGCTGAGATGCAAGCGATGGCCGAAGGCGGTGACATCGACCAGGATGGCGACGACCGGATAGATGAAGGACAGCGATCCCTGCAGGTGTGTCGGCAGTTTCTGGATGGCGCCATACATCAGGATGTACATCAGGCCGGTGTGGACGACGCCCAGCGTCGCCAGCATGGCCCAGCTCCATGGGTCGGCGGGGAGATGCGAGAGATTGGCGAAGGGCGCCAGCATGACGACGCCGACACAGACCTGGATAAGCGCGATCAAATGCGGCGGCGTGCCCTTGAGCTTCTTGGTGACGATGGCAGCGACTGCCCAGAAGAAGGCCGCGGCCAGCGCCATCAGGATGCCGGCGAAATAGTTGGTGCCGACATCGCCGGCGTCAGGGCCGGCACCGACGATCAGCACCATGCCGGCGAAGGCTATTGTCAGCCAGGTCAGTTTGGTCAGTGTCAACCGCTCGGCGAAGAAGAGCGCGCCGAAGCCGACCAGCATGAAGGGCTGGGTGTTGTAGACGGCGGTGGCGATGGAGATCGACGCGCGGGAGAACGCACTGAAGAGCAGAACCCAGTTGACGACGATGGCGGCACCGCCAAGCGCGGCGAGGCCGATGATGCGCAGCGTCAGTCCGTTGCGCAGCAGCCCCAGCCCGGCGCAGATGACGAGCAGCGTCAGCGCGCCGAATGCGCAGCGCCAGAACACCACATCCATGATCGGCTGGCCGGACATGATCACGAACCAGCCGATCGTTCCCAGGATCGCCATGGCGGCGGACATTTCGATCGTGCCGCGTACCGTATCGTTCATGATGGACCTCTCAAACCCGTTTGAGGCTGCATAATCTCATGCGATGCGGGTGCTTTCTATCTTCTGAGAAAGGGAATATGGATAGATGTCCTAATTATATTAGGCATCTGGTTCGAATCTGTGAGAAATCTGAAATGCTTGACGATCTCGACCGAAATCTCCTCGAAATACTGGTGAGGGATGCGCGGACCTCGCTGAAGGATCTGGCGGCCCAGGTCGGGCTGTCGTCGCCGAGCGTTTCGGAGCGGCTTCGGCGGCTCGAGGAGCGCGGCGTCATCCGGGCCTTCACCGTCGAGATCGATCCGCTGGCGCTCGGCTATACGCTGCAGGCGATCGTGCGCATCAAGCCTTTGCCGGGCAAGCTGCACATTGTCCAGAAGCTGATCGAGGAGATTGCCGAGTTTGGCGAATGCGACAAGGTGACGGGCGATGACTGCTTCGTCGCACGGCTGTTCGTGCGCTCGATCGGTGATCTCGACGGCATTCTCGACCGCATCGCCGACAAGGCCGAGACCAGCACTGCCATCATCAAGGCGCAGCCGATCCGCCGGCGGCCACCACCGCTCGGGGCACCGCCGGCCTGATTGCCTTGACTCCGCGTGGCCGAGGTGGAAATGCGCGGCCGCCCACCAAATGTCAGTCATCCACCGGATGATTGTCCGGGAACGGTGATTGCCTGAACAACGAGGAAGACATGGCGCAGAATATCTACGACCAGCCGGATTTCTTCGCCGGCTACAGCCAGCTTGGCCGTTCGGTCGAAGGCCTGGAGGGTGCCGCCGAATGGCCGGCGTTGCGTGCGATACTGCCTGAAGTCGCCGGCACAAGAATCGTCGACCTCGGCTGCGGCTTCGGCTGGTTCTGCCGCTGGGCGCATGAGAAAGGGGCGCGAGAGATCCTTGGCCTGGACCTGTCGGAGAAGATGCTCGCCCGGGCGAGAGCCGCCAGCCCGGACACCGGCATCACCTATGAGCGGGCCGATCTCGACCAACTCAGCCTGCCGCCAGGCGCCTTCGATCTCGCCTACAGCTCGCTTGCGCTCCATTATGTCGAAGACGTCGCGCGGCTGTTCGAGACTGTGCATCGAGCCCTTTCGCCCGGCGGCCATTTCGTCTTCTCGACGGAACATCCGATCTACATGGCGCCGACCAAACCCGGCTGGCTGATCGATGCCGAAGGCCGCAAGACGTGGCCCGTCGACCAGTATCTGGTGGAAGGCCCTCGCAAGACCGACTGGCTTGCCAAGGGCGTGGTCAAATATCACCGCACGATCGGCACCACGCTGAACAGCCTGATCCGGTCCGGCTTCACCATAGAGCATGTCGAGGATTTCTGTCCGACGGCCGAGCAGATCGCGGCCAGGCCGGAACTGGCGGAAGAGCTCGAGCGGCCGATGTTCCTGCTGGTTTCGGCGCGGCGATAGCGCCGGCGCCAGCCATTGGCCGGGCGCGCGGCGGCGGCCCCAAATTTGCTGTCGCCCGACGCGCAATTCTAGGCTATTCAGGCCGTTGACTCGCTTTCCCTCCAGACCAGTCCCTCCCCATGTCAGGCCTGCTTCTCGATCCGTGGTTCTACGCGGCCGCCATTCCGGCGGTCATTCTGGTCGGCCTGTCCAAGGGCGGGTTCGGCGGCGCCGTCGGCTTCGTCGGCGTGCCGCTGATGGCATTGACCATGCCGCCGGTGCAGGCGGCTGCCATCCTGCTGCCCATCCTGTGCCTGATGGACATCGTCTCGGTGTGGACATGGTGGGGCGTTTACGACCGCAAGATGTTGATCGACATGATGCCGGGCGCCGTCATCGGCATCGGCCTCGGCTGGCTGACAGCAGCCCTGGTCACCGAGGAGGCGGTGCGGCTCATCGTCGGCGCCGTCGCCATCATCTTCGTGCTGCGCTGGCTCTATCTGCAGTTTCGCCATGGCTCGAGCCACGCCGCCGAACCCAACCGCGTGGCTGCCGCCCTATGGGGAACCGTCGCCGGCTTCACCAGCTTCGTCGCGCATGTCGGCGGGCCGCCCTTCCAGGTCTATGCCTTGCCGATCCGGCTCGACCCCAAGGTGCTGTCGGGCACGGCGGCGATCTTCTTCGCCGCCACCAATGCGTTGAAGCTCGTGCCCTATTTCGCACTCGGCCAGTTCGACACCGCCAACCTGACGGCGTCCGCCGTGCTGATGCCGCTGGCGCCGGCGTCGACCATCGCCGGCGCCTGGCTGGTGCGGCGCATGCGGCCGGAGATTTTCTACCCCTTCACCTATGCCACGGTGGCGGTGGTGGCGCTGAAGCTGCTATGGGACGGCGTCGCCGGCCTTATCTAGCAGGCGAGGCGGGTGTTCAGCCGCTCTCAGTGTTTGGGGGATCAGGCGGCGCTGGGCACAAGGCGACGGCTTCCGCCGAAGGCCAGCACGGCGCCCGTCACCAGGACCAGCACCATGCCGGCTAGAATGCCGATGTCATCCGCGGTCGGCTTGAGCACCATGTCGGCGACGATCACCAGCATCACCGCATAGTCGAAGCGTGCCGCGCTCATCATGCGCTGGCCAATGGCAAGCACGGAAGACGTGACGCCTTCCGTGGCGATCATCGCAGCCATGCGCTCGCCGGTCGGCTTGAAGATGAACATGCCGATCGAGAAGGTGGTGGCGTAGCCGACCAGGCCGATGACGATCCAAAGATCGGAGAAGCCGACCCAGAAGCCGCACATGACAAGGCCGAAGAGCAAGGTAAGCATCGACATCGGTGCGAAGAAACGCCCGCCCAACTGCCCACTGGCACGCATCGCCTGAAGCTTGTCCTCGATGTTGCCGGCGCGTTCGGCAAGCATACCGAGCAGAAACAGTACGAAGCCGCCGCCGACCCACAAGGTGGCTGAGACGATGTGGAGAAATTTGACGATCGAATACCAGTCCATCGGTTGCTCCTGGAATATTTTCGGGTTGCCGCGGCGGAGCGGACATGCGCCAGCCGTCAGAGGAGCGGGCGTTTAGCGCAGCGCCTGTTTCGGAACGATGTCGCGAAAAACCGCCTGTGTTTCGGCGGTTCGATCGGCGCGGCTCCCGGCAACAGCCCGGTGCGCGGTTTCGCCAGAGCGAATTTCGAAACAGGCTCCGAGCCTGAAGCGAGGTTTGGTCCGTGTGCTGTTACGGCACAGGAGCGGGGCGTTCGGTCAAAAAACATCGGCGCCGTTAAGGGTCCATTAAGCTTTACAGGCGTTTACTATGTCCATCCAGTGATCTGGATTCTTACCGAGTGGTTGGAGCCACTTTGTTTGACGCCTCCCTGTTAAACTCCTGAGAGCCGCCTTATCCGCGGCTCTTTTTTTGTCCGCATTCCAGCGACATTGCGCGCACGGGATCGCTGTTAACCTTCTGTTAAACATGTGCTTGCCTTCACCCCTGGCGAAGCGCATTTTCAAGCTTCAGTCTTATAGGGTCCCGGGTGTATCGGCAGTGAGCCGAATCGGCCGGTTGCAAGTGCAGGGGCGTATCCATGAACGAGGCTTCGAAGGGCAGTGCGAAAACCGTCAAACTGGCGGAGCGCCGGGTTTTTTCGCACTCCTTCAAACCGCTCTACCAGGAAGGCATGGGCCTGGTCGAACAGGCAGCGGAATATCTCGACGGCAAGGGCCGGGCCGAGGCCAAGAAGCTGTCGCGGCTGGCCGCCACGCTCTACGCGGCCGAATCGATGCGGCTGACCACCAGGCTGATGCAGGTTGCCTCGTGGCTGCTTTTGCAGCGCGCGGCCAATTCCGGCGAGATGACCCGCGACCAGGTCGCTTCGGAAAAATCCAAGGTGCGCCTCGACACGGCTTCCGCCCATAACGAGGCGGCCGGCTGGGCCGAACTGCCCGACGATTTCCTCGACCTCGTCACTCGCTCGCTGCGCCTGCAGGCGCTGGTGCGCCGCATGGACGAGGAGATCTACGGCGCCAGCGCCATGGTAGACATGCAGCCCGTGGCCCGCCGGGCCAATCCGGTTTCGGACCAGATCAGCCTGCTCAACACGGCTTTCGCCCGCAATTAGCTCCGTTTCTGGTTTGTTCACATTTTGCTGGCATCGCTGTCCGCCGGAGGTAAACTGGCGGGATGGGGGACGCGATTCGCATTATCGGGATTGATCCGGGGCTCAGGCGCACCGGCTGGGGCATCGTAGAGAGCCTCGGTAATTCCTTGCGCTTCGTCGCTTCCGGCACCGTGCGCTCCGAGGACAAGGCGGCGCTGGCAACGCGGCTTTGCCAGTTGCATGACGGGCTCGCCGAGGTTCTGCATGCGGCCATGCCGCACGAAGCGGCCGTTGAACAGACCTTCGTCAACAAGGACGCGGTGGCGACGCTGAAGCTCGGCCAGGCGCGCGGCATCGCCATGCTGGTGCCGGCGCGCGCCGGCCTCGTCGTCGCCGAATATGCGCCCAACGCCGTCAAGAAGGCGGTGATCGGCGTCGGCCATGGCGACAAGAAGCAGATCCACATGATGGTGAAGGTGCTGCTGCCGAAAGCGACCTTCGACACCGAACATGCCGCGGACGCGCTGGCGATCGCGATTTGCCACGCGCATCACCGGCAAAGCGTTGCTTACCGGATGGCGGCATTGGCATCATGAGAGGCTTTGCGGAATGATCGGCAAGCTCAAGGGCACGTTGGACGAGATCGACGAGGATCATTGCCTCGTCGACATCCATGGCGTCGGCTATGTCGCCTATTGCTCGGCGCGCACGTTGGCAGCACTGCCTTCTCCCGGCGAAGCGGTGGTGCTGTTCATCGAGACCTATGTGCGCGAGGATATGCTGCGCCTTTATGGCTTCCAGTCGCAGCTCGAGCGCGAGTGGTTTCGGCTGCTGATGAACAATGTGCCGGGCGTCGGCGCCAAGGTGGCGCTTGCCATCCTGTCGACGCTGACGCCGGCCGACCTCGCCAATGCGATCGCGCTGCGCGACATCGCCATGGTCAGCCGTGCGCCGGGTGTCGGCAAGAAAGTGGCCGAGCGCATCGTCACCGAATTGAAGAACAAGGCGCCGGCCTATGCCGGCGCCGCCTCCGGAACCATCGGCCTGAAGCAGGAACTCGGCGATGGCGTGGCGCCCGCGCCGATCACCGATGCCGTCTCGGCGCTGGTCAACCTCGGCTATTCGCGCGACACCGCCGCCAATGCGGTATCGGCGGCGCTGAAGACGGCGGGCGAGGACGCGGACGCCTCGAAGCTGATCCGCTTCGGGCTGAAGGAACTGGCGCGGTGAGGGCTCGCTTGTCCGTTTCCCGGCCATATGCGAGGAAGACGGCATGAGCCTAGCGCCCCGCCTGATTGCTCCCGAAAAACGCGGCGAGGATGCCGAGCAGACCTTGCGGCCGCAGACGCTTGACGATTTCGTCGGCCAGGCGGCGGTGCGGGCCAACCTCAAAGTGTTCATCGAAGCTGCCAAGGGCCGCAACGAGGCGCTCGACCATGTACTGTTCGTCGGTCCGCCGGGGCTGGGCAAGACCACGCTGGCGCAGATCATGGCACGCGAGCTCGGCGTCAATTTCCGCTCGACCTCCGGGCCGGTCATCGCCAAAGCCGGCGATCTCGCCGCACTGCTCACCAATCTCGAAGAAGGCGACGTGCTGTTCATCGACGAGATCCACCGGCTGAACCCGGCGGTGGAGGAAATCCTCTACCCGGCGATGGAGGATTTCCAGCTCGACCTGATCATCGGCGAGGGGCCGGCGGCGCGTTCGGTCAAGATCGACCTTGCCCGGTTCACGCTGGTCGCCGCCACGACGCGGCTTGGCCTGCTCACCAATCCGCTGCGCGACCGTTTCGGCATTCCGGTGCGGCTTAATTTCTACACGGTCGAGGAATTGGAACAGATCGTGCGGCGCGGCGCGCGCATCCTGCAGATGCCGCTCGGCGACGATGGCGCGCTCGAGATCGCGCGGCGCGCGCGCGGCACGCCACGCATCGCCGGCCGGCTGCTGCGCCGCGTGCGCGATTTCGCCTCCGTGGCCGGCGACGGCCATGTCGACCGCCTGATCGCCGATGAGGCCCTGACCCGGCTGGAGGTCGACGCGCTCGGCCTCGACGCGCTCGACCGGCGCTACCTCTCCATGATCGCCCGCAATTTCGGTGGCGGGCCGGTCGGCATCGAGACGATCGCGGCCGGCCTGTCCGAGCCGCGCGACGCCATCGAGGACATCATCGAGCCCTATCTGATCCAACAGGGCTTCATCCAGCGCACGCCACGCGGACGCATGCTGACGGCCAATGCCTGGCGCCACCTCGGCCTCGACGCACCGAAGGATCTGGCGCAGCAGCAGATCAACCTGTTCCAGGAAGAGTAGCGGCGCCAATGATCAGGCGCGGGTTCCAGACCCAATGATCAAGCATCTGTGAACGCCCTGCGCAAAATCTACTCGTCTTTGCCGATTTGCCGGCGCAATCGTGGACTTTATCGGCGCTGCCTCGCGGCACGACGCCGCGATCCAAGTGCCGGAGCCACAGAATGATAACCAGACGCGGGTTCCTGCGCTTCATGGGCGGGTCGTTCCTGTCGGTCGCCGCGTTCAGCGCCTATGCGGTCGGCATCGAGCCGATGCTGCTGACGCATGTGAAGCGCTATGCGCTGACGCCGCCGCACTGGCCGGATGGGCTGAAGCTGCGTGTCGTCGCCCTGGCCGACATCCATGCCTGCCGGCCGTGGATGACGCAGGAGCGCATCGCATCGCTTGTCGAAGAGGCGAATGCCCTGCAACCGGACCTGATCGTGCTGCTTGGCGACTACATCGCCGGCATGCGCCTGGTTTCGCAAAGAGTGACGCCTCCGCAATGGGCGGGCGCCCTGTCAGGGCTCAAGGCGCCGCTCGGCGTGCTGTCTATCCTTGGCAACCACGACTGGTGGAACGACGGCTTCGCGCAACGGGCAGGGGTTGGTCCGACGATCGCGCGCAAGGCATTGGAGAAGGTCGGCATTCCGGTGCTCGAGAACGACGCCGTGCGCTTGGAAAAGGATGGGCATGGTGTCTGGATCGCGGGGCTCGCCGATCAGCTGGCCCTGCTGCCGACCAAAAAGGGCGACAGGCCCAAGGGGCTGGACGATCTCGACGGCACGCTGGCCAAGGTCAGCGATAGTTCCCCTGTCATCTTGCTGGCGCACGAACCGGATATCTTCCCGAAAGTGCCGTGGCGGGTTTCGCTGACGCTGTCGGGACACACCCATGGCGGGCAGGTGCGGCTGTTCGGTTATTCGCCGATCGTGCCGTCGCGTTACGGCAATCGCTACGCCTACGGCCATGTCGTGGAAAGCGACCGCAACCTGATCGTCTCAAGCGGACTTGGCTTCAGCAATTTGCCCATCCGTTTCGGAATGCGTCCGGAAATCCTGTCGATCGACCTTGGCTGATGCGTGGTTCAGCGCAGGTTGCGGATTGCCTTCATCACGTCGGGCTCGGCCTTGTCGCCGTTGAAGGCGTCGACGATGCCGAACGCGCCGCCATAGCTCCACACCGACCATGAGAAACCGTGCGCCTCGGCGCGGGCGATCATGTCCTTGACATAGGCGGCTCGATACTCGGGCGGCATCACGTAGGAATTGCCGTATTCCTGGCGGATCATGCCGAACTCGCCCAGCGTGATGTTTTCCGGCTTGATGCTGTTGGCCTTCGCCCACGCCTCGACCTTCTTGAACGGCGCGTCCATGAGGCCGTTGAGCTTGTCGGGGCTGTCCATGCTGGCGACCTGTTCGTCGAGATAGGCAAGCAGGCCGCTCTGCCGTGTCCATGGCGCCTCGGCCTTGATCCGGGCGCGGATGGTGTCCAGCGTCATTTCGAGCTGTGCCTTCGGCATGGCGGTCAGCGGATAGGGCAGGCCGGTCACATAGGGGATGAAGTCGCCGGCCCAGGTCGCGCCTTGGTGGGTGAGCAGGAACGGATCGTAGGAATGGAAGGTCCAGATGACGTTGTCGTCGGGGATGGCCTTCGGATCGATCTTCTCCAGCGACGACGCGGCGGAATAGCAGGCGCCGGACAGCACCAAGGTGAGTTTCGTCGCCGAGGATCGGGCGGCGGCGAGCAATTTCTGCTGGCGGTCGGGCCACAGGCTGGTGCCGTCGCTATCGCAATCGACGATCGGTTCGTTCATCAATTCGAAGGCGACCTTCTTGGGATCCTCACCGGCCAGGGTGCGGGCCATCTTGCGCACCATGGCGACATAAAGGTCGAAGGTCCGCGGGTCGTCCATCACCTCTGCCATGCCGATCTTGCGGCTGCCGCCGGCGGGGATCAGATGCATGTCGACGATCACCTTCAGGCCGGCGCGGTTGATCATGCGCACCGAGTCCAGCACGCTGGCATAGAGGTCGTCGCGCAACGCTGTCGTCTGGTCGGATAGCAAGGGCGACGGGTCAACCGGCATGCGCAGGAAATCGAAGCCGGCGTCCTTCAGCCTCCTGAGATCGTCTTCCCCAAGGAATTTGCGCCACTCGGGATAGGGCAGGATGGCCTTGGCGTCGCTCCATTGATCTTCGCCGGGCCAGGTGACCCACTGGTCGAGATTGAGACCGCGCTTCATCGAGAAGGTCGCCGCATGGCCAGGCAGCGACAGGGCCGCCAGCACCAGCAGCAGCCCCGCCATCAAACTCTTGATCATCGCCGTCAACAGTGCCATCCGATGCTAGGTCACGCGGGGAACAGGTGCCTCGCCGCGACTGAAAAAGGAAGCGCAATGGGCGATCATGGTGAATCGGCGACGCTGCTGGCCGGGCTCTCCGGCGTACTGACCGCGTCCGGGCATCGGCTGATGGCGCGAGTCTACTATGCCGACACCGATTTTTCGGGTGTCGTCTACCATGCGCGTTATCTCGAATTCCTCGAGCGCGGCCGCTCCGACTATCTCAGACTCACCGGCGTGCATCACACCGAACTTGCCGACGGCAAGCATGGCGAAAGAATAGTCTGGGTGGTGCGGCGCATGGAGATCGACTTCCGTATCCCCGCCCGCATCGACGACATCCTGACCGTCGACACCCGTACCGAGGCCATTTCCGGAGCTCGCATCTTCATGGTGCAGCAGCTCAAACGCGGCGACGAGGTGCTGGTCGAGGCCAAGGTCGAGGCGGCGATCATCGGCGAGAGTGGCCGGCCGAGACGCTTTCCCAAGGAATGGATCGCGGCGTTCATGCCTAGGTCTGGTGCGTAGGCTGATTGAACGGATTGCCCCTGGCGGCGCTAAAGCTCATCAATCTGGTTTTCAGCGGGGGTGGCGCGCCAGAAAATAGTATGACAGTGTCATACACTGTGCTATGAAACTGTGCTATGAAGGAGGGGCAAGGAAACATTCGCCATGAGAACCAGCAAGCCCATAAGCGTAACGCTCGGACGCCAGCAGAGCAGCCTTGACGCCCGCCTGGCGTCGGGAGCGTATGATTCCGCGAGCGAAGTCATGCGTGCCGCGCTTCGCGCCCTTGACCGCGAGGAACAGGTCATCGCCGCCATCATGCGAGCCAAGGTGCAGGAGGCTCTCGACGATCCGCGCCCGGACATCCCTGCCGAGGACGTGTTCAAGGCATTGCGCGAGCACCATGCAGACCGGATGAAGGCCGCCAAGCGTGACGCATAGGGTGGTTTTCAGACCCTCGGCGCAGTCCGATCTCTTTGCCATTTACAACTACATCGAAAAGGAAAGCGGTGCCGCGCGTGCCGGTGGCTATATCGACCGCATTGAGGCAGCGTGCATGGCACTATCCACGTTCCCGGAACGTGGCATCGTTCGCGACGCCATCGGATCCGGCGTCCGCGTCGTCGGCTTCGAACGTCGTGCGTCGATCCTGTTTCGGGTCGACGCAGAGCAGGTGCTGATCCTGCGTATCCTCTATGGCGGGCAGGACTACCCCACCTATTATGTGGACGAAACGGACTTCTAGCCGCATCGCACAAACCTTATGTCTGCCCTTATGTCTGCGCCCCGGCCACGCCATCGGGCGCGGCAATGCGCCGCGCCTTACGGACTAACCCATCCTTAACCATAACGGTTCATGAAGAGATTGGTGAAGATTGGCGCTATCCAGCGCCTTCCTTTCACCAATATTTGCCCCGAAAAGGCCGCGAAAGGCTCGACTTGGGGTGCCCGGTAGCTTCGTGCGAACCGACCACAAGGGATGCCAGGGGCCAGCCGCCAGCTTCGCCCGGAAATCTTAAGGACGTAACGATGGAAAATATCGCACTCGCCGAACCGGGCGCGCAATTGTCGATTTGGGCGCTGTTCATGCAGGCCAGTTGGGTGGTCAAGCTGGTCATGATCGGGCTGCTTTGTGCCTCGGTCTGGACCTGGGCGATCATCATTGACAAGCTGGTTGCCTATGGCCGCATGCGGCTGGCTCTCAACCGCTTCGAGCAGGTCTTCTGGTCCGGGCAGTCGCTGGAAGAACTCTACCGCACGCTCGCCGACCGCAAGACGTCAGGCATGGGCGCCATTTTCGTCGCCGCCATGCGCGAGTGGAAGAAGAGCTTCGAGAAAGGCGCGAAAACGCCGCTCGGGCTGCAAACCCGCATCGACAAGGCCATGGACCTGGCGCTGACCCGCGAGATGGAGAAGCTGGAGGGGCGCCTCGGCTTCCTCGCCACCACCGGCTCGGCCGCCCCCTTTATCGGCCTGTTCGGCACCGTCATCGGCATCATGACCTCGTTCCAGGCCATCGCCGGCTCCAAGAACACCAGCCTTGCGGTGGTCGCGCCCGGTATCGCCGAGGCGCTGCTGGCGACGGCCATCGGCCTGCTCGCCGCCATTCCCGCCGTCATCGCCTACAACAAACTGTCGTCCGACGCGAGCAAGATAGCGGTGCGCATGGAAGGGTTCTCCGACGAGTTCTCCGCCATACTCTCGCGCCAAATCGATGAAAAAGTCGCGCCGAAGGCCTGAGGAGCACAAAAGATGGGTATGTCCGTAGGCATGGCAGGGCGCGGCGGGCGCGGCCACCGGCGGCGCGGCCGTCACCATGGACTGATGTCGGAAATCAACGTAACGCCGATGGTCGACGTCATGCTGGTGCTGTTGATCATCTTCATGGTCGCCGCACCGATGCTGACGGTCGGCGTGCCGATCGACCTGCCGGATACGCAGGCCAAGGCGATGAATGCCGACACGCAGCCGATCACCGTCTCGATCGATGCCGCGGGTAAGATCTATCTGCAGGAGACCGAGATTCCGATCGAGGAGTTGGTGGCCAAGCTGCAGGCGATCTCGAAGACCGGCTATGAGGAGCGCATCTTTATTCGTGGCGACAAATCCACCGACTACGGCACGGCGATGAAGGTGATGGCCCGCATTTCGGCCGCCGGCTACAAGAACATCGGCCTGGTTTCACTGCAGGAACAGGATCAGTAGCAAGACGATGAAGACCGGCCTCACCACATCGGTGATCCTGCACACGGCGGTGCTGGCCTTCGGCTTGTTCACCCTGTCGGCTCCGGCCGCGCTGCCGTCGGCCGATGTCGAGTCGGTCGCGGTCGATATCGTGCCGATGGAAGCCATCGCGCAGACATTGCAGGGCGACAAGAAGGCCGTGATGCATGAAAAGCCCGCGCCGTTGCCGACGCAGCGTCCCGATATCGTGCCGAATGCGCAGAAAGTCGGCGAGAACAGCGTCGACACCGACAAGCCGATAACGCCGGAAGCCAAGCCCAAGCCGGTCGATACGACGTCGGCTCCGCCACCCGCACCGACTCCCAAGGAAACGCCGAAGACCGAAGACGTGCCGAAGCCGCAGGAAAAGCCGAAGCCCATTCCGGCGACGGAGGTTGCGCCGGCGCCGCAGCCCAAGGAAGAGGTCAAGCCCGAGCCGGTCAAGCAGGTGGAGCCCAAGCCGACGCCGGCCAAGCCGGCGCCGACCCCGCCGCCGCAGGACAAGACCGCCGCTATCGATCCGACGCCCGAGGTCAAGCCTGATGCGGTCGCCGAGGCCATAGCGAAGGACCCGCCGACCGAAGAGACCCAATTGCCAAGCTCGGCGCCGGCGCCGGAAGCGCGGCCGAAGCCGCAGCCGGCACAGGCGGAAAGCGCCAAGGCGCCGGACCGGAAGGATGCCGACAAGCCGGTCAAGGAAGCCTCGTCCAAGCCAAAGTCCGACGACAAGCAATTCAACGCCGACGAAATATCTGCTCTCCTCGACAAGCAGAAGCCGTCCGGCGGCGGCGCCAAGCGTTCGACCCAGCAAGCCTCGCTCGGCGGTGACAAGGATCAGGGCCAGAAGCTCTCGAAGTCGGAACAGGGGGCTCTGGAAAGCCAGCTGGGCGGCTGCTGGACGCTGCCGGCCGGGCTGGAAGGCTCGGAGAGTTTCGTCGTGGTGGTGCGTTTCAACCTGGACAACTCCGGCAAGCTCGATGGTCGTCCATCGGTAGAAAAATCGAGCGGCAACCGGCAGTTCGATGAGAGCGCGGTCCGTGCGGTGCAGAAATGCGACGTGGCCGGGCTGCAGGTTCCCGCCGGCAAGCAAGACATCTGGAACGACATCCGGGTCACCTTCGATCCAAGGGAAATGCTCGGCCTCTAGGTCCGGTTATCCGAAAATCAGTATGAGAAGCGAGAAGACATGAAATCAATCCTCAAGCCGCTCCTGATGGTCGCAGCGATGGCGATGGGCATGACCGCCGCTGGCACGCTGCCGGCACTGGCGCTGGTCGAACTCAACGTCAACAAGGGCAATGTCGAGCCGTTGCCTATCGCCATCACGGATTTCCAGGGCGGCGATGCGCTTGGTGCCCAGATCTCGCAAATCATCACCGCCGATCTCAAGCGCTCCGGCCTGTTCGCGCCGATCGACAAGAGTGCTTTCATCGAGAAGATCTCGAACCCGGATGCCGCACCCCGCTTCGACGACTGGAAGGTGATCAACGCCCAGGCGCTGGTCACCGGCAGCGTCAGCAAGGAAGCCGACGGGCGCATCCGCGCGCAGTACCGGCTTTGGGACACCTTTGCCGGCCAGCAGATGGCCGGCGAGCAGTTCTTCGCCAACGATGCCAACCAGCGCCGCGTCGCCCACATCATCGCCGACGCCATCTACGAGCGGCTGACCGGCGAGAAGGGCTATTTCGACACGCGCGTCGTCTTCATCGACGAGTCCGGCGCCAAGAACGCGCGCAAGAAGCGCCTTGCCATCATGGATCAGGACGGCGCCAACGTCCGCTATCTCTCGGACGGCCGGTCGATCGTGCTGACGCCGCGCTTCTCGCCGAACCGGCAAGAGATCACCTACATGTCCTATGAAAGCGGCCAGCCGCGGGTCTATCTCCTGCAGATCGAGACCGGGCAGCGCGAACTCGTTGGCAACTTCCCCGGCATGACGTTCGCGCCGCGCTTCTCGCCCGACGGCCAGAAGGTGATCATGAGCCTGCTGCGCGACGACGGCAATTCCAACATCTTCGCCATGGATCTGCGCAGCCGCTCGACGACGCGGCTGACCAATTCTACCGCCATCGACACCTCGCCCTCCTATTCGCCGGATGGCAGCAAGGTCGTGTTCACATCCGACCGTGGCGGCCGCGCGCAGATCTACGTGATGGGCGCGGACGGCTCCGGCCAGACCCGCATTTCCTTCGGCGACGGTGTCTATTCGACGCCGGTATGGTCGCCGCGCGGCGACCTTATCGCCTTCACCAAGCAGACCGGCGGCGAATTCCAGATCGGCGTCATGAAAACCGACGGTTCGGGCGAGCGCATCCTGTCGTCGGGCTTCCAGCAGGAAGGGCCGACCTGGGCGCCGAACGGCCGCGTCCTGATGTTCTTCCGCGACGCCAATGGTGGTCCGAAACTGATCTCGGTCGATCTCACCGGCCGCAACGAGCAGCCGATCCCGACTTCGAATTTTGCGTCCGATCCGGCTTGGTCGCCGCTGCTTGAATAGGGGAATTGAAGAACTGAGGAATTGAAGAACTGAGGAATGGAGAAGCAGAGAGGCTACGTTGGGCGCGCCAGGGACCTCGAGGTCTACAAGCGGGCCTATGCGGTTTCTCTCGAGATTCACAAAGCCACCCTTGCCTTTCCGAAGATCGAGCAATATGCGCTCGCCGATCAATTGCGCCGTTCGAGCAAGGCGATCTGCGCCAATCTGGCTGAGGGGTTTGCCAAACAGCCTCACTCCAAAGCTGAATTCGCGCGGTTCATTTCGATGGCGGTGGGATCATGCAGCGAGGTGGAGACGTGGATTTCCTACGCATCCGACCTTGAGTACATCTCGAAGACACAACTCGACAGGTGGCAGCAGTTCTATAGCCATATCTATGGGATGCTGGTGAATCTCAGAGCAGCGCTGAAGTGACCTCTTTCTCCAACTCTTCAATTCTCCAGTTCTTCAATTCCCCTTTTTCCACGCCTTCGTCGCGTTTTGGCCGTATTTCCGCCTAGGGTCCGCGCCAATTGTGGCCTCAAGCCAAACAGCTGCGGACGGGCAGCTAAACCTAATATTAACCGTGTTTCTTGAATGCCGGTTAACCCAAACGTGGTTACTGGGTGATCAACGAAATCACTCGAATACGATCACTCGAAATACGAAGGAGAGGCGGCATGGGCCGTATCGCAGCACTTACCAGAAACCCGGTCATGATCGCGCTGGTGGCGATGCTCGCCATCGCCGGTTGCGCCTCGAAGAAGACGCCGAACAGCGCCGCTGATCTCGGCCTCAACGGCGCGGGTGCCGCAACGCCCGGCTCGGCGCAGGACTTCACCGTCAACATCGGCGACCGCATCTTCTTCGACACGGACTCGTCCTCGATCCGCGCCGATGCGCAGACGACGCTTGCCCGCCAGGCGCAGTGGCTGAACCAATACAAGCAGTATGCCATCGTCGTAGAAGGCCATGCCGACGAACGCGGCACGCGTGAATACAATTTGGCGCTTGGCGCCCGCCGCGCCGCGGCGGCCCGCGACTTCCTCGTTTCCAAGGGTGTCGCTTCCAGCCGCCTGAAGACCATTTCCTACGGCAAGGAACGCCCGGTCGCGGTGTGCGACGACATCTCCTGCTGGTCGCAGAACCGCCGCGCGGTCACCACGCTCAGCGGCGCCGGTTCCTGATCGGCGCAGGGCCGTCCAGCGGTGCGCCAGGAGAGGGCGCTGCGGTAGCGGCAGAAATGCAACACAGCTTTGCGAAAGGCGGCCTCCGGGCCGCCTTTTTCGTATCCGGCTGCCCGAAACAAAATTTGGCCGAAGTCTCGCGCCCTGCTATGAGCCGAGGGCGCTTGGCTGGTCTCATGGTGATTGGAAGGCGCGGACAACTAACGACATACGCGAGAGGCACATGCATTTGAGATCGGTTCTGAGCGGCACGCTTGCGCTGCTGCTCCTATCAGGCGTCACAGCCTCGGCTAGCGGCTTGGGGGCTAGTGGCCCGGGGCAATCAACCGACAGCGGCTTTTCCTTCCATCTGCCGTCGATCGAGTTGCCCAGCCTGTTCGGCGACAAGAAGAAACCGGATCAGGTCCAGCTTGCGCAGCAGTCGAATGGCGCCGGCGCAACCGCGCTCGAGGATCAGCTGCGGCAGATGAACGGCAAGATCGAGGAACTCAATTTCCAGATCCTGCAGATGCAGGAACAGATCCGCAAGCAGCAGGAAGACAACGAGTTCCGCTTCCAGCAGCTCGAAGGCGGGGCGCAAGGCGGACAAGCACCGGCACAGAAGAAGTCGGATGCGGGCACCAACAACGACGTGGCCTCGGCCCCCGCAACCAAGGCGCCGGCCGATGCCGGCGCCGCGGCCGGCCACGATCAGTCCACTGGCGGCAAGCCGGGCGAGGACGTCCTCGTCGCATCGCCCGCTGGGGCCCCGGGCAAGGTGCTCCCC